>JAMJQV010000049.1 GCA_023554435.1 Gemmatimonadota bacterium
GCCATCGTGCTGGGCAAGGCCCTGGGGACGGGGATCATCGCCACGGCCCTCAAGCGAGAGGCGGCGGACGCTCCGACCGTCCGGGCCGCGGTTCGCTCGATGAGGCAGCTGAACCGGGAAGCGGTCGTCCTCCTGCAGGGCCACGAGGTGCACGCCCTGACCGACATCACTGGGTTCGGGCTTCTCGGTCACCTGCGCGAAGTGTGTTCGGCCTCCGCCGTGTCGGCACGAGTGTTCGCCTCGGCGCCCCGGTTCCTGCCCGAGACGTTGGAGTTGGCGGAGGCCGGTTTCGTGCCGGGAGGTACGCTCCGGAACCGGGAGGCGATCGAGCCGGTGACCGGCTGGGAGCCCGGCATCTCCGATGCACTCAGAACGGCCCTGTGCGACGCACAGACCTCAGGCGGATTGCTGGCTGTCGTACCGAAGCACGAGGCCTCGGAGCTGGCAGCCGAATGGGATTCGGCGGGCTATGCCGCGTCCGTGGTAGGGACGATCGAGGAGCAGTCGAAACCGATGATGATCGTGGAGGAGTGATGAGTTCGACTCCAGGCGGCGGGATGTTCTCGCGGGATCCGGACCTTCCGAACCTGATCGTCACCAGCCACCCGCTTCTGCGGCACAAGGTGACGCTTCTCCGGAAGCGAGACACTCCGAAGAAGATCTTCAAGGAGCTGGTGGATGAGATCGCCATGCTGCTGGCGTACGAGGTCACCTCGGATCTTGGCACCGAGACCGTTCGCGTGGAGACGCCACTGGAGTCCACCACGGGGGACATCGTGTTGGGCGAGCGGCTGACGCTGGTTCCGATACTCCGGGCTGGCCTCGGGATGGTGGACGGCGTCCTGGACCTGATCCCCACGATGCGCGTCGGACACATCGGACTGCAGCGCGATCACGATACCCTGGAGCCCATCGATTACTACTTCAAGATCCCTCTTCCCCTCGAAGAGAGCGTGTTCATCGTGGTGGACCCGATGCTGGCGACTGGCGGGTCGGCCAGCGCGGCCGTCAGCTACCTCAAGAAGTCGGGGGCAAGGCACATCCGCATGATGTGCATCGTCGCGGCGCCGGAGGGAGCCCGGCGAATGCTCGAGGATCATCCCGACGTACCGGTCTACTCTGCGGCTCTCGACCGTGAGTTGAACGAGCGAGGCTACATCCTGCCCGGACTCGGAGACGCGGGGGATCGGCTGTTCGGGACGGATTGAACGGGTCGTACGGGGCTTCGAGGCCTACGGACCCGAGCGGGGAACTCCCTGCGGGTGCGACGGCCAGGAGCTCATGGGGTCCGCCTTCCGCCCGGCTCGGGACAGCGCTCTGCGGCGCTCGCGCCGCCAGATCCGCGGAGGTCTCGGGGTGCGGTGAGTGCGGGTCCAGGTGCTCGGTATGAGCAGTACCAGCAGGGTGTAGAACTCCAGCCTCCCCATCAGCATCAGAACGGACAGGGTGATGAGGGCCGGACCATCCATGTGCCCGTAGTTCGCCGCCGGTCCCACCTCACCGAGACCCGGCCCGATGCTCGACAGAGCGGCCAGCGAGGCGCTTAGCGCCGTGACGAGGTCGTGTC
Source organism: Gemmatimonadota bacterium (assembly GCA_023554435.1). Lineage (GTDB taxonomy): Bacteria > Gemmatimonadota > Gemmatimonadetes > Palauibacterales > Palauibacteraceae > Benthicola. The sequence continues at coordinate 1,568 of JAMJQV010000049.1, forward strand.
CCAGCGCGGCCAGGATCAGAGTGCCGACGGCATGGGTCGCCATGTACATGGCCAGAAACGCCAGCACCTTGAGCACGAGGTCCTCGCGAATCGGCTTGCCCCCCACTCGCGTGATGATCACGGCACGTGGGTGCAGGACCTTCCTGATCTCGTCGAGCACGTGCTGAGTGACCACCGCTCCCCGGATCACCTTGAAGCCGCCACCCGTAGATCCGCCCATTCCGCCCAGGAACATCAGGCCCAGTAGGAGCACCTGGGCCAGGATCGGCCACGCGGCGAAATCCGCGGTCCCGAAGCCGGTCGTGCTGTGGACCGAAATCACCGAGAAGCTGGCCCGGCGAACCAGCTCGAGGGAGAACGCTCCCTCGGATACGCCGAGCGCGAAGAAGCAGATCACCGATACGGCCAGGACCGATGCCAGGTACCAGCGCCACTCGGCGTTGCGGAACATCTCCCGCGGGTGTCCGGTGAACGTGCGGTAGTGAAGCGTGAAGTTCACGCCTGCCAGAAACATGGCCAGCATCGTGACCCACTGGATCGCCGGCGAGTAGTAGCCCATCGACGCGGTGCGAGTCGAGAAGCCTCCGGTAGCCAGGGCACTCATGGCGTGGTTCACCGCATCGAACAAGCTCATGCCCAAGATTAGATAGGCAATCCCAAGCATCACTGTCATAGCGACATAAACGCCCCAGAGAAGGCGAGCGGTCGTGGCGATGCGTGGCTGCACTTTGTCCGTCGTCATCCCGGGCGCCTCAGCCGAGAACAGCTGCGCGCCTCCCACTCCGATGAGCGGCAGAATGGCCACGCCGAGCACTATGATTCCCATGCCGCCGATCCAGTGCGACAGGCTGCGCCACAGGAGAATGCTGGCGGGTAGTTCCTCGATCACCGCAAAGACGGTGGCCCCGGTGGTCGTGAATCCGGAGACGGACTCGAAGAGCGCCCAGGCGACCGAACTCGTGGTGCCGGTAAGCAGGAAAGGCAGGGCCCCGGTCAGCACGATCCCCAGCCACCCGAGTCCCACGATCGCGAGCGCCTCGCGCGGGGACAGATCGACTTCACGGGGAGTGAGCACGAAGAAAGCCAGGCCCAGCAACGCGGGAACGAGCAGAGAGACGAGCCAACCCAGCCACAGGCCCTCGAAGACCCCGAGCACGCCGGCCGGGATCATGGCGACCGCCACGGCCATCAGCAGG
>JAMJQV010000050.1 GCA_023554435.1 Gemmatimonadota bacterium
TGGCCTGGAGAAGTACATTTTGTCTAGCTTCTGTCAAGATATATACGCTACGAATTCGGTTTTGTCAAGGTTTACAGCTAGACAAGTATTGGACAGTAACAAAAGGGGAGATCAAAGGCCGGCTTCGCCCGGGGCGCCCGGAGCGCCCCGGGGCGCTTGAAGGGGCTATGGAGCCACCGTCAGCGTGTATTCCGCGAGCGATCCCCGCAGCGCGTTCGAGCGGTCCGCAGCCTCGAGGACCGTACCGGAGTATGAGGCGACGCTGTTCACGTCGGGCACGTGAAAGGTGAGCATGTCACCCGATACGATGTCGCCGACGAACACGGCGGTGACGCCGGCCTGATCCTCGAGAAACCGGAGGTAGAGCCCCGGTGCGGCCAGTGCAACCTGTGTGATGTCAGCTCCCTCGAGACGGAGAACGAGGGCCCCGTCATCCGGGTGGAGTGTGCCGAGGCTGAGCGTCAGCGTACCCGGAACCGGGTCCGGCGGGCCGGTCGTTCCGTTGTCGTCGTCTCCGCATGACACGCTCGTCGAGAGGAGTGCACACAGAACGATCGCCACCGGGATCCTGTTGTTGCGCATCGTCGCCTCCCCTCAGTTCACGACGCCGGCTGCGATCAGGAAAGCCCTGAAGTCGCCGACGTCGTACGAGTCGTCGTTGTTGCCAATCACGTCGAGGAATACTCGCTCGGGATCGGAAAGAAGATCAGGCACGCCCATGATCTCGTCGGCGGCCGCAGCCTCGTCGATCTCCGAGAACCTGAGACCGACGAGAGGCCAGCCGGCGGCCAGGGTGGAGCCAGCGGCCACCTTCACGATGGTACCATCTCCCTGCCCGACATACAGATCGGAGTTGGTGGTTCCGTCGGAGTCGCGTCCGAACACGCACCGGCAGGGGTCCACCAGCTGCGTGCTCCAGGTCTCATTCAGCCAGTTTCCGTCGAGGTCGATGAGGACGAGCCGATCGATGTCGCCTTCGTCGATCCCCTCGTGGGCCCAGTAGCCGTTGCCAGCGACATCGAAGGCCAGTCCCCACCAGCGATACGGATGGACACCCTGAAGCTGTTCCGGTACTCCATCGACGAGCCGCCACAGGGCTCCCGCAGAGCCCGTCAGGTAGAGACTGCCGTTTGGAGCGGGGTAGATGCCCCGCGCGGCGATTCCGTAGGTGTCGAGGGTCTCGATGGCTTCCAGCACGCGGCCCATCGCATCGAAGTGCCACAACGTGTCCACGGCTGCCACCCACACGCTCCCATCCTGATCGGTGACGATTCCGACTCCGCCGTCCACCGGGGCGAAATCCGTCACCTCTCCCTGCGGCGAGATGCGGTGCACCATGGCGTTCGTGTGGCTCGTAACGAGCGGCCATCCGAACGCGTCGAAGCTGACCCAACGCGGGTCCGGGACCTGGTCCGTGAACAGCGTCACCCCGCCGGCCGGATCGATGCTCCAGATCTCTCCCGTGTTGAGCGACGCGACGAGGAGATTCCCGACCGAGTCGAACGCCATCCGACAGGCAGCGCCCAGACCGTCCGCGAACACCGTCGTGGGGTCGCCCGGTCCCTGTGCTGGCGCTGCGCTGGACCCCGCTGCGAGGAAAGCGGCCGTGAGGACTGCGACTCTAGCACGCATCTTCCTTACTCCTGTGGGAAACCCACCGGGTCGGAGGGGACGGCCCCGGGATGGATGGCGGAGTCGCCGGTGCGTATGGCCCGGACGGCCCGCGAAAAAACGGGCGAGGGGAGGACTCGAAAACTAACCGGCTCGGGACGCGGCGGACAGGTATCGCGGCCCGATCAGCGAGCCCCTACTCGTAGCGGATGGCCTCCAGTGGATCCACCCGGGCGGCCCTGATCGCAGGGACGGACGAGGCGACGGCCGCCGTCGCGAAGAGACTTGCCAGGGCCGCGATCCACACGGTCGCGCTGAGGGGGCTGACGCCGTACAGCATTCCCTCCAGGAGGCGCGTGAGCGCGAAACCGGAGACCGCCCCGATGACCAGGCCGATGGCCGCCAGCGTCAGGGCGTCCCTCATCACCAGTCCCAGGGTCTGGCCGCGGCTCGATCCCAGGGCCGCGCGTATCCCGAGTTCGCGCGTGCGCTGCGCCACCGCGTAGCTGATCACCCCGTACAGTCCGGTAATGGTGAGGGCGAGAGCCACGGCCGCGAAGCTCCCGAGGAGGATCATGAAGAACCGCTGCCGGCGCACCGAGCTCGAAATCACGGCCTCCATGGACCGGACGCCGGTGACGGCCACGTCCGGGTCGGCCGATCGGAGCGCTTCTTCGATCGCTCTCGCCTGCGCTTCGGGTGGTCCGGTCACACGGGCCACCAGTGGGAGTCGCGTGGCACGCCTGCCGCTTCCCATGAAGTTCCAGTAGACCTGAGGACGTGGGTCGTTAATGGGGCCTACATTCCGGGTGTCGGTGACCACGCCGATGATCTCGGCGAAGGTGGTGTCCGAGGTGTGGAAGCGTTCGCCGACGGCGCTGCCATCCGAGAAGTCTCGTCGGGCGAGGGCCTGGTTCGCGACGACGAGCGTCGGGAGCTCATCGCCCTGCACCTCTCGCTCCGTGAACAGCCGCCCCTCGAGGAGACTCACGCCCATGGTGTTGAAGTAGCTCGGTGAAACGACTCGCGATTCGGTGAGGGGAAGCTGAGTATCGTCGCCAATCACACCTTCATAACGAATGTTGAAGTTGTTGCCCCATCCGGCGTAGGGACTCATCGACGTAATCCCGGCTTCCTCCACCCCGGGCAGGGCGCGGATCGCTTCGAGGGCCGGGAGAGCGAATCCCTCGTCCACCGTCACGTCCACGTAGCGAGCCGGCGAGATGTTGACCTCCATGGTGAGCAGCGACTCGGTCTCGAAGCCCGGATCTCGATCCATGACCCCGAGGAACGCACTGATCAGCAGGCCTGCCCCGATGAGGAGCACCGCCGAGGCCGCCAGCTCGGCCACCACGATCCCCTTGAGAAACCGGTTCTGCGTACGGGAGACTCCACTTCTGGAGCTTCCGGTGCGCAGGGCGTCCTGCGGGTCGGCACCCGAGATTCGCCACCCCGGGAGCACTCCGGCGAGGACGGCGACGAAAGCCGTGGCCAGGATCGCGAACCCGAACACGCGTGCGTCCAGCCCGAGGCCCTCGAGCTGCGGGTACAGCTGGGCACCGAGGTTTCCGATCAGCCGTACGCCCACCCACGCGATCAGAAACGCAAAGGCGACGCCGACGGCGGCGAGCACGGAGCTCTCGACGAACACCGTGCGGACGATGGAGCGTCGGGTTGCGCCGAGCGCCGTACGAAGGGCGATCTCGTGACCTCGCTGAGCCCCGCGGGCCAGCATGAGCGAGGCCACGTTGGCGGTCGCGATGAGGAGGACGAGCGCAACCGCGCCGAGCAACATGAGCAGCGGCCCGCGGATCGGACCCGACGACTCCGCTCGCATCGAGCCCACCCTCACCGATTCTCCCCTGATGTCGGGATAGATCTCGGCGATTCCCGCCATCAAACCCACGAGTTCCGTCTCGGCTTCGGTCACCGACCTCCCGTCGACCAGGCGTCCGAGAAGAAGCAGGTAGTTGCTCTGCCGTCGCTCGGCCTCCTCGGGCTCGAACCGAAGCGGGAGCCAGATGTCGCTCTCCAGGTAGCGGGTGCGGTGCGGAATCCTGAAGTCCGGGGGCAATACGCCGACCACAGTGCGGACGTCGCCGTCCAGAACGATCGTCTGGCCGACGATTGCCGGATCGGCTCCGAAGCGTGAACGGAACACCTCGTCGCTCAGGACGGCCACGGCAGGGGCGTCGGCGAGTTCGTCGTCCGACTGAAACAGGCGCCCGTGTGTCGCCCCCACGCCCAGCGTGGCGAACAGGTCGGGACTCAGCGATCGGGAGGACACCTGGTAGGTCCGCTCCGACAGCTTGAGGAGCCCGGTGCCGTACCCGACGGCGCCCAGCGACTCGATCGTCACTGACTGCTCGCGGAGGTCCAGGAAGTTGGCCGGCGCGAAGGGGCCGTTACGGAAATGCGGGGTCGTTCGAAAGACGGATACCAGTTGGTCCGGTTCGGCGAACGGCATTCCGTCCATGAGGGCGGCGCTCACGGCACTGAAGACGGCGGTCGTCGCGCCAAGCCCGAGGGCCAGGCTGACTACAGCTGCTGCGCTGACCACCGGCGTGCGGGCGAGCGATCGAACGGCAACGCGAATCTCTCGTAACAGCTCGGTCATTCTCTACTCCGCTCTGAGGCTTTCGACCGGGTTCACGCGGGTGGCCCTCCAGCCGGGGAGGAAGGCGGCTGCGAGTGCGACGAGGGTGAGTACGACGGCCGTGCCGAGGTAGGTGATCGGATCCAGCGGTCGGACTCCGAAGAGCAGACCCCGAGCGGCCCATGCGGCGGCGGCCGCGCCGACGACACCGAGTGCCAGGCCGATCAGCGTCAGTCGCAGCCCTCGACCCAGCACCCAACCGAGGATGTCGGCGGGCCGGGCCCCGAGCGCCATGCGCACGCCAAGTTCCTGCGTTCGGCCGCCCACGAGCTGCGCCAGGACCCCGTACAGGCCGAGCGAGGCGAGGATCAGCGCCAACCCCGCGAAAGCCCCGAGCAACATCGTTCGGAACCGGCCCTGGGCCAGCGAGGCCGACACGACATCCGTCATGGGTACGAGATCCGCAATCGGGACATTCGAGTCCAGCCGGCTGACCGCGGCGCGCAGCTGCGGGCCGAGCGTCGCCGGATCACCGGTCGTGCGCACGACGAGCGTCGAGGTGAACCGGGAGGTGATGGCCTGCGGCCAGTACATTGTGGGGTTGGACCCGTCCTCAACGCCTCCGAGTCGTACGTCGCCCACCACGCCAAGCACTTCCATCTCGACCGGTGGGTCCCATCCCGTCAGCACGATCGAGCGACCGACGGGATCTTCACCGGGGAAGAACATCTCCTCGAGACTGCGATTGATGACCACCACCGCCGGAGCGTCGTCTCCGAGACCATCGGTGCGGTCGAAGGTCCGCCCTCGCAGAAGCGGCACGCCCATGGCTTCGAAATACCCGGGGCTCACGACGCGCCGCGTCGCTCCCTGCCGGTCCGCCGGGGTGGCCGCCGGACGGCCCTCGGCATGCACGTAGTTCCACGGACCGCGTCCCCCCGTCACGGGAATCCGGGTCGTGACGCCGGCTGCCTCGACGCCGGGCAGCGAGCGGACGTCTTCGAGCAGGGCGTCGTAGAAGTCGTTCGTCGGACGCTCGACCCCGTACACGGCGCGCGGAAGTTGGATTTCGGCGACGACCACTCCCTGCGGGTCGAACCCGAGTTCTTCCCTCTGCATCTCGAGGAAGCTTCGGATCAGCAGTCCCGACCCCACCAGCAGCACCAGGGAGAGGGCGACCTGACCGATCACCAGGCCGCTCTGGAGGCGCAGGCTACCTCCGTGCCGAAGACCGCGCCCGCCTTCCTTCAGAGATTCGGCCAGCTGCAGTCGCGGGGCCCGAACCGCAGGCGCGAGCCCGAATAGCACCCCGGTGACGAGGGACACGACGAGTGTGAAGAGGAGCGCCGTGCCGTCCATCTCGACGAACGCCAGGCGGGGAAGGGAGCCTCCGCCGAGCGCGGACATCGCCTTGAGCGCGGCGTACGCTACTCCCAGACCGAGCAGACCGCCCGCCAGCGCCGTGATCGTGCTCTCGGTGAGCATCTGCCGGATGATCCGCGACCGGGACGCGCCCATGGCGACCCGGATCGCCATCTCACCCTGGCGACGGGTAGCCCGGGCGAGCAGCAGGGCCGCCACGTTGGCGCACGCGATCAGAAGCGCCAGCGCGACCGCACCGAGCAGCATCCACAGCACGCCCCGCACGCCGCCCACGAAGACGTCGAGCATCGGCAGGGCCTGTGCGGACCAGTCCTGCTTCGAGTCCGGGTAATCGGCCGCAATGGCTGCCGCGATCACCTTGATCTCGGCGTCGGCCTCCTGCACGGTGGCGTCCGGGCCGAGGCGCCCGAACACGAGGAAGTTGTTGTTGCCTCGCCCCTGGGCCATCCGCTCGCTCATGCGGAAGGGGCGCCACACCTGGGCCCACGAGGGGAAGGCGAACCCATCGGGCATCACGCCCGCCACCTCGAACACGGTTCCGTCCAGCGTGACCGTCCGCCCCAGGATTCCGCGGTCGCCCCCGAACCTCCGCTCCCACAGTCCGTGCGAGAGGATCACGGGATTCCCGGCCGCCTCCTCCGCGTCCTCCTCCACGAAGGCCCTGCCGATCATGGCGTCGACGCCGAACGTACGGAAGAAGTTCGATGATACCGCCGCTCCGGAAAGAACCTCCGGCTCCTCGCCACCCGTGATCACCATGTCCTGCGGAAACAGGCCGTACGCGGCCAGGTGCTCGATCGCCTCCGAGCCCTCCCGGTAGTCTCGCCAGTCCTCGGCCGCGACCGAGTTGGGGTTTCCATCAGGGGTCAGCGACCGGACCCAGACCAGGCGGTCGGCCTCCGGGTAGGGCAACGGCTCGAGGAGCACCGAGTCCACCACGCTGAACATGGCGGCGTTGGCTCCGAGTCCGAGGGCGAGGATCGAGACCAGCACGAGTGTGAACAGAGGGCGCCGTGCCATGGAGCGCAGCGCGTACCGCACGTCATACAGTATCGAGGTCATCTTTCGGTCCGCATCGAATCGGGTGGGCCGTGGGGGCTCACTGTATGGACACCCCGAGCGGGGCAGGGGTTGACGCGACCCTCTGACGAAAGTGGGAAAGTGGGAATTCGAAGAGAGGGTCGGGGCAGGACCATGGTCGCGGCGGCACCGCCGGCGGTTGCCCCCGCCTCCCGGGCCGAGCGATCTTGGACGAATGACTCCACCCACCACCTTCCGCACCGATGCGCAGCCGGCAAGCGTCAGCCAGGGTTTCGGCGACTCGGAGATCCACGTTTGGAAGTCGACCCTCGACGTGTCCGACGCTCAACTGGAGGCGTTCGCCAGGACGCTGGGACCGGACGAACAGGAGCGGATCGGGCGGCTGAGGGCCGAATCGGACAGGATTCGAGCCACGGCCAGTCGCGGTCTGCTGAGGCATATCCTCGCGGACTACACCGGAAGGCAGGCGGCCGAGCTTAGCTTCACCTACGGGCAGGCGGGCAAGCCCGAGCTGCCTGGAACCGCTGACAGCGCACGCCTCTACTTCAACACGGCGCATTCGGGAGACCTGCTGCTCGTTGCCGTGGGTCGAGCGCCTTTCCTGGGCGTCGACGTCGAGCGCATCAGACCGGTCGCCCGTTGGGACCGCGTCGCCCAACGTGCGTTTTCGGAGGGGGAGTTGCGGGGGATCGAGGCGTTTCCGCGCGAGAGCCGCGAGGAGGCCTTCATCACCTGCTGGACTCGGAAGGAAGCCTGCGTCAAGGCGATCGGCGAAGGCGTGTGGTCAGCCTTCAGCCGATTCGAGGTCTCGGTGGAGCCCGGTGAGCCGGCGCGCGTGAGGTTGGTGGACGGGGACGAGGCCGCTGCGGCGAACTGGTCCCTGTACCACCTGGAGCCCGCCCCCGGCTTCGTGGGGGCGTTGGCGGTCCAGGGCACTGGTTGGCGTTTGCGGACCGGCACGCTGCAGACGTTGGAGGGAAAGAGCTAGCCGTACCCGCAGTTGCCCTCCACGCCCGAATCGGGCGATCTTGGGCCGCCGAACCGAGGCACAACCTGAGCGACAGACCGGGAGCGAAGTGATACATGGCAGGTACCCCCGCCTACCAGAGGCTGTTTGCTGAACTGAAACGCCGGCGAGTGTTCAAGGTCGCCGCCGTGTACGGTGCCGTGGCCTTCGTGGTGCTGCAGGTCGCCGACATCATGGTTCCGGCCCTGGTCCTGCCTGAAGCTCTCACCCGTGCGGTGGCGCTGATCCTCATCCTCGGGTTTCCGATTGCCCTGGTCCTGGCGTGGGCCTTCGAGCTGACGCCGGAGGGAATGAAGCGCACCGATGACCCGACCGAGGCGGAGATCGAGGCTATCGTGGCCCAGCCCCGCTCGCGCAGGTGGCCGAGCGGTGTTCTGGCACTGGCAGGGATCAGCGCATTGGTCGTGGGGGCGTTCTTCGTCCTGCGGCCGGAAGTCACGTTCCGCGGGCCCCGTGTCGTCGAGGCGGGCGAAGCGCTACCCGCCATCGCGGTCCTTCCGTTCTCGGTCAGCGGTCCCGACTCGGAGTTCTGGCGCGAGGGCATGGCGAATACCCTCGCGACCAACCTCAACGGCCTCGCCGGACTGCGCACGGTGTCCAGCCGCACGGTCCTGTCTCGCTGGGATGCGGCAGTCGGGGAAGAAGAAGCTCCCGACCTGACCACGGCCCTCGACGTGGCGCGCCAGGCCGGCGCGGCGTATGCCGTGATCGGAGATCTGGTGGTCGCGGGCGACCGCACGCAGGCCTCGGCCGACATCTATGACGTCGAATCGGGACAGCAGATCGGGCAGGCTCGCTCGGTAGGCTCGGTGGAAGGGGACAGCGCCTTCGCACTGATCGATCGGTTCACGGTAGAGATCGTGGGCGTAGCTCCGACGCCTGAGGACGCGACGATTTCCAACGTGGATCTGGCCAGCCTTACCACGACGTCCGTGGATGCCCTCAAGGCCTACCTGGAGGGAGAGGCCCAATACCGGCGCTCGGCCTTCGTCGAAGCGATTGAGGCCTACCAGCGGGCCGTGGAGATCGACTCCACGTTCGCCATGGCGCACTACCGCCTGTCCAAGGCGTACGGATGGGAACGGGGAAACGGGGGATTCGGCGGACACTTCCGCACCGCCCAGCGCCTGTCCGACCGGCTCGCGGAGCGCGAGAGAACCCAGGTGGAAGCGTATGTGGCCTTCCTTGATGGCCGCATCCTCGAGACGATAGACATGCTCGAAGAGGCCGTCCGCAGGCATCCGGACGACGTCGAGGCGTGGTTCACGCTCGGGGACGCGTTCTACCACATCGGCGACCAGGCGCTGCGAGATCGCCTCTCGGAAAGCGACCGCGCTTTCGAACGGGCCCTCGCCCTCGATCCGACGCTGGGGCCGACCCACATTCACCTCATCGCCAACGCCTTCGAGATGGGAGACAGCGCGCTGGCACGCCAGCGCCTGGCGGAGTACCGCGTCTATGCGGCAGGGAGCCCGACCATGCAGGCCAACGACCTCGCGTACGCGATCGCCTTCGGTGAAGGGCCGGCGCGCGAGGAGGCCATGGCAGTGCTCGACACGGTGTCATTCCAGGACGTTAACGCAATGAGCACGATTCCCGCGTCGCTGCTTCACCCGAGCATGCTGGATGCGAGGGTCGAGGCCACGGAGCGGCTGCTCGCCGGCGGGGCGGCCGATGCGAATCAGGAATTCCTCTTCCTGGTGGGGCTCACGGGCGCCGCGCGTGAGCGTGGACGGTGGAGTGATTTCGAGGCTTTGTATGAAGATCCGCGGCTCGAGGGCGCCGTGGAGTTCGAGGTCTACCGGGCGTGGCTGGAAGGCATGACCGTGCCGGAGGAAATCTTGGAGCGCGACCTCGTTCTTACTCCGGCGGACACCCTCTTCGACGCCAAGCAGGTGGTGGGCATGTTCGTGGCGGCCGACCGTGGAGAGATGACCGAGGTGGCCCGCCAGACCTCGAGGTTGCTCGCGCAGGCGGATGTGGATGAAGCGGAAGGCAACGAGGCCTTCGCTGAAACCGGGCGCTGGCTGGCCGAGATGGCGACGGCGCGGGCCGAGTGGCACGCCGGGAACCCGGAGGCGATCGCCCGTCTTGCGGCGGTGCAGAGGCAAGCCACCGGCTGGCAGTTCATGGTGCCTCTGAACGAGATTCAGCGCCTGTGGCTGGCCGATATGTACCTCGCCGAGGGGCGGGACACTGAGGCGGAGATCTACTACCGATCGCTCGACCGCGTGCCACGCGCCGTCCTCGCTCTGGGACGGCTCCGCGATGCGGCCGGCGACACTGAGGAGGCAGCGCGGTTCTACGCACGCTTCATCCAGTTCTGGAGAGACGCCGATCCCGAGCTGCAGCCGCTCGTGGAAGAAGCGCGGACCCGGCTACAGGAGATCGTGAGCGCGCGGGGGTAGTCCCTGCCCGGGCCAACCCTGGCCCCGTTCGTCCTGTCTAAGCGGTGACAAGCTCGCCCCGTCCACATGCTGGCTCGAAATCCGGAGACGATCTGCGCCATGAGCCGAATCCTCCGCAGTGCCTCGTTACCCATCATTGCGCTTCTCACGACGGCCTGCGGCCCGGGAGCCGACAACTCAGGCTCTGACGCCCTCCGCTGGCAGGCCGCCATCGACACGATCGCCGACACCGTCGTCGTCCGAACCGTTGCCGGTCAGATGTGGGAGTCGGACCGACAGCTGGTGTCCGAAGTCAGCATCGGCGTCCTGGAGGGAGACGAGAAGTACCAGTTCGGCCGGCTGCGGGCGATCGCCGTGGACCTGAATGGCAACATGTACGCGTTCGATTCCCATGTCCCGGTGCTTCGGGTATACGGTCCGGACGGCGCGTGGCTCAGGGACATCGGCCGGGAAGGAGAGGGACCGGGCGAGTACAAGCAGCCGGACGCCGGGCTCGCGATGCTCAGGGACGGCCGGGTGGCCCTGCGCGATCCGGGCAACGGTCGCATCACGTTGTATAAACCGGACGGTGCATACGATGGATTCTACCGCATCGCTGGCAGTTTCAATACCAGCTCGCCCCTCACCGCGGATACCACAGGAACTCTGTTGACGCCCACCGTCGTCAACCTCGGAGAATCGGTCTTCGAGTGGAAGTCCGGCCTCGCCCGCTACTTCCTCGATGGCTCAGTCGATACGCTCATGGTCCCGGACCTCGGATACGAGGAGGCACAGGTATCGGCCGAGCGTGAGGGCAGCATGAGCATCAACGGTGTGCCCTTCGCGCCCGAGCAGGTCACGGCGTACAGCCCGAAGGGGTATTTCCTCGTCGGCATAAGCGAGGACTACGCCTTCGATCTGCTGCGGCCGGAGGGGGTCCTGCGGATTCAGAAGGCGTACGAACCGGTGGCTGTCTATCCCGGCGAGGCGGACGCCGAGCGCGAGGCCACGACCGACAACTTCAAGCAGAACTACCCGGGTTGGAAATGGAACGGTCCGCCGATACCGGATGTGAAGCCGGCCTACGATGGATTCTACCCTGCCGAGGACGGTCGAATCTGGGTACACGTCCCGGCGCCCTCGGAGCGTTACATGGACGCCGAGGACCAGAAGGCGGAGGAGGAACGGCTCGGTCGGGCGGTGAACCCGTACCGGGCCCCCGTCCTCTTCGATGTGTTCGAACCGACGGGTGAATACCTGGGGCAGGTGTCCACACCCGAAGGCTTCTCTCTCCGACCGAAGCCCATATTCAGGGGCGACAACGTCTGGGCCACGGTGCGCGACGAGTACGACGTACAGCGCCTGCACCGGTTCCGGATGGAGGCGATTACCACGGATTGACCGGAGCCTTCGAGGACGGTTGCAGCGAGTCTTGATCGCGGCGATCTTCCGGCATGGCATCCGGAAGCACGAAAGCCGTCGTCGCCGCCATGATCGCCAACGCGATCATCGCCGTCGCCAAGTTCGCGGCCTCCGCGGTTACCGGCAGTTCCGCCATGCTCTCCGAGGGCATCCACTCGGTGGCCGACACCGGGAACCAGGCCCTGCTCCTGTTCGGCAACCGCCGAAGCCACAAGCCCGCCGACCGGCAGCATCCCCTTGGCTACGGCCAGGAACTGTACTTCTGGAGTCTCATCGTCGCCATGATCCTGTTCGGGCTCGGCGGTGGCTTCAGCATGTACGAGGGAATCGCCCACCTGGCGCATCCGGAGGTACCGCAGAACCCGGGCTGGAACTACGCGGTGCTGGCGCTCGCCTTCATCGTGGAGAGTGTGGCGCTACGAGTCGCTCTGCGTGAACTCGGCGGGAAGGGAAGCGGGAAGAATCTCTGGCAGCGAGTCCGCGACTGCACGGATCCACGTGTGTTCGTCCCGGTGGCGGAGGATATCTCGGCCCTGGCGGGGGTCGTGGTGGCCTTCATCGGCATCTACCTGGCCCGCGCGCTGAACATCCCCGCCCTCGACGCGGCCGCCTCGATCGTGATCGGATTCATCCTGGCGGGCGTGGCCATCTTCCTGGGGTACGAGACCCGAGCTCTTCTCGTAGGTGAGGGGATCTCGGAGAGCCTGAACGGGGAGGTGGAGCGGATCTGCCAGGAGGACGAGGGCGTGGAGCGGGTGGTCCGGATCATGGGGGTATATCTGGGACCGGACGACATTCTCCTCACGCTCGGCCTCGAGTTCTCGGCGGGTCACGACGTGGAGGACGCAGCCCGGGCGGTGGACCGCATCGAGAGGCGGCTCCGGGAAGCCGACCCTCGTGTCACGCGCGTGTTCGTGGAGCCCGAGGTCTCGACCGACCCGGGTGGACTCGAGACCCCGTTCTGACCCGCAGTACTCAGCAATTCTACGGGCACGTCTCTTGCCTCATTACCCCAACTGTCACATCGACGTAAACACCTAGAAAACAAGGTGGTTACATTGAATTTAGGGGTAGTCATATTGGACAAGGCTTCCCAACGGCGGTCAATCTGTCACATCGTCGACTGCGATCGCGGTTGGCCGCTCACTATCCACGTCATGGAGGTCAACCATGAGCAGGTGGGTTAGACACTTCCTGGTCTTGCTTGCAGCGACCGCTGTGAGCGCAACTCAACTACAGGCGCAGGCGACCGGAGAGATCCGAGGGAGAGTCATTTCTTCCGATCTCAACGCTCCCCTCGTCGACGCCACGGTGATGGTCGCCGGCCAGACCGTGCTGAGCGAGGCCGGCGGCTTCTTTGTCGTGCCGAATGTCGCGGCCGGGGTCCACACGCT
>JAMJQV010000006.1 GCA_023554435.1 Gemmatimonadota bacterium
TGGCTTTCTGAACGTCACTCTTCAGGATCCGACCTTCCTTGCCCGTTCCCTCGATCGTCGCGAGATCGAGTCCGGCCTCTTCCGCCAGTTCGCGCGCCGAATCCGTGATGTCGAACTCGGCGACGGGTGTCGTGTCGTCGACCGCGACCTCGACCGGTGCCTCCGCCACGGCTTCGGGCTCGGGAGCGGCCTTCTTCGGCGCCGCCTTCTTCGCGGCGGCCTTCTTCGGAGCCGGCTTGGCGGCCTCCTGCTTAGGCGCCACCGACTTGCCCGATCCGAAGTCTATGTCCAGGACCCGCACATCGGTGAAGCCCTGCCGATGTCCCTGCTTGCGACGATAGCCCTTCCGCTTCTTCATCTTGAAGACGACGATCTTGTCGCCTCGCCCGTGGCCGATGACTTCGGCGGCTACCGCTGCGCCCTCGAGGGACGGCTGTCCAACGATGATCTTCTCATCGCGCTCCGCCAGCAGCACGTGATCGAACGTCACACGGTCGCCAGGCTCGGCGTCCAGCGTGGGCATCCGCAGCGTCGCGTTCGGCTCCGCCCGGAACTGCTTTCCTTTGGCCTCGAATATCGCGTACATCGTCATCTTCTGAATTCTAGGGTCCGCTTCTGATCCGTAGCCCAGTAAACTAGAAGCTTTCCGGGGTGGTGTCAATTTCGCCGTAGCGCCCTGGCCCAGCCGTCAGGCGACGGCGTATTTGCTTGTCACATCAGTGTCGGCGGGGCCGGCCAGAAGCTTGTATTCGTCGTGTCCCATCAGCGGATCGTCGCGTATGTCGAGCTCGATGCTGAGCTCGCTGGCGATGCGCTTGAGGAACCGCGGCTCCTCCTCCAACAGGAACAGCGCCACTTCGGGGTGGACCCGTACCGTGATATCCCTCTTCTCCCCCGCCGAACGCGCCCTGCGAATCGCCCGCTCCAGGCGCCGGACCACGGTGTCGGGCGCGAGGACCCGGCCCGTACCTCCACAGCTCGGACAGGGCTGGGTCGCCGTCTGGACGAGGCTCGGGCGCACCCGCTGCCGGCTCATCTCGAGGAGCCCGAGGTCCGAGATCGGGAACATCTTCGTCCGCGCTCGATCCCGCCCCAGGTGGCTTCTCATCTCGTGCTGCACCCGGTCGCGGTTCTCCTGCTCGTCCATGTCGATGAAATCGAGCACGATGATGCCGCCGACATCCCTCAGTCTCAGCTGGCGGGCGATCTCGGCCGCCGCCTCGATGTTCGTCTTCACGATGGTCTTCGCCGGGTCCTTCTTGCCGGTGTAACGACCCGTGTTCACGTCCACCGCCACCAGGGCTTCGGTGTGCTCGATCACGATGTACCCGCCGGACTTGAGGTCCACGCGACGCCGAAACGCGGCCCGGATGTCTTCCTCGATTCCGAACTCGTCGAAAACCGGGACCTCTCCGCGGTACAGCTTGACCCGGTCAAGCAGCTCCGGGCTGACCTGTCCGAGGTAGGACTTGATCTCCTGGGCCAGTTCCTCTGAATCGACGGTGACGGAATCGACCTTCTCGCTGAACAGGTCGCGGATGATCCCCGAGGTGAGGGTCGCTTCCCGGTGCACCGCTGCCGGCGCCTGGGAGGAGGATACGCGCCGCTGGACCTTCTCCCACGTCTTGCGCAGTGACTTGAACTCGGCGACGAGCGTCTTGCTCGTCAACTCCTCGCCGACGGTCCGGATGATGACACCGCCCTGGTTCTTCCCGATCGCTTCGCGCGCCATCTTCCGAAGACGTGTCCGTTCCTCCCGGTCGTCGATCTTCCGGCTGACCCCCACGTGCTTCGAATCGGGCATGTAGACGATGAAGCGGCCCGGCAGCGACACCTGGGTGGTGACCCGGGGCCCCTTGGTGCCGATCGGCTCCTTCGTCACCTGCACCAGGAGTTCCTGGCCCCGTTCGATGACGTCCTGAATCGGGGGATACTTGCGATTGCGCCGGTTTCCGTTGCGCCCGCCGTTTCCTCCGCCGTTCTCGTCGTCATCCTCCTCGACCTCGGAAACGTCCGAAACGTGGAGGAACGCCGATTTCTCGGTTCCGATGTCGACGAAGGCGGCTTGAATGCCTGGAAGGACGGCTTCGACCTTGCCGAGGTAGAGGTCCCCGACGATCCGCGCCTCGTCGGACTGCTCATTCATGAGCTCGACGAGGCGACCGTCCTCGATAATGGCCACCCTGGACTCGGTGCCCAGGGCGTTGATCACGATCTCGCGTTGCATTTCTGCCCGTATCCCGTCTGCCCCGGTACGCGGGGCGAAGCCGCCGGCGCCCTGGCGCGAACGGCTAAAGTCCGGCGCGACGCCGTCCGGTCACCCTCAGGGCCGGCGACGAAGCGCTCGTATTCTCGTGTGCACAAAGAAACGGGGCCGCGATCTGGTGCGCACGGCCCCGGGTCCGACGATCAATGTAGGGCCGAATTGGCCCCGCGGCCACCGATGTGGCCGGTCAGGACAGGTCGCTCAGCAACTCCCGGGCGATCACCATCCGCTGGATTTCGCTGGTACCCTCACCGATCTCCAGGATCTTGGCGTCCCTCATCATCCGTTCGACCGGATATTCCCGGGAGTAGCCGTACCCGCCGTGCAGCTGGACGGCCTCGATCGTCGCGTCCATTGCCGCCTCGGACGAGAAGAGCTTGGCCATCGAAGCTTCGCGCTTGTGCGGTCGGCCCTCCTGTCGGAGGCGGGCCGCGTGGTACGTCATCAGACGGGCCGCATGAATTCGCGTTGCCATGTCGGCCAGCTTGAATTGAACGCCCTGGAACCGATTGATCTTCTTCCCGAACTGCTCCCGCTCGTTCGTGTAGCGCAGAGCCTGCTCGAGAGCTCCCTGGGCCAGGCCCACGGCGTGCGCCGCGATGCTGATCCGCCCTCCGTCGAGCGTATCGAGAAACACCCGGAAACCGTCGTCCTCTTCGCCCAGCAGGTTCTCGACCGGTACACGGACGTCCTCCATGATCAGCTCGCGCGTGTCCGACGCGTTCCACCCCAGCTTCCGAAGCTTGTCTCCCGCGGAGAAGCCCGCCATCGGCTCGAGTTCGTCACTGTGGCCGAACCCGACTTCGCGGGCACGCTCCAGGTCACAGGTCTCCTTGGTCATGATGAGGGCGCTTACGCCCTTGTTGCCCTTCCCCGGCGAGGTGACCACGGCCACCACGAACACCTCTCCGACCCCACCGTGCGTGATCCACGTCTTCTGCCCGTTGACGATGTAGTGATCTCCCTGCCTGACCGCGGTAGTGAGCATGCCACTGGCGTCGGAGCCCGAACCCGGCTCGGTGAGCCCGAAACCCCCAATCACCTGACCACTGGCCAGGGGGATGAGGAACTTCTCCTTCTGGGCGTCGGTGCCCCAGCGGTGGATGGGATTGCCGCACAGCGACGTGTGCGCCCCGACGGTGATCGAATGGCTGGCGTCGACGCGGGCCAGTTCCTCGGCGACGATCACCGAAGCCATCAGGTCCATGCCGGCCGCCCCGTATTCCTCCGGCCACGGGATGCCGAACAATCCCAGCTCGGCCATCTTCGCGGCGTTGTCCCACGGGAACTCCTCCCGATCGTCCATGCCGGCGGCCACGGGGGCAATCTCCGCTTCGGCAAACTCCCGGACCATGTCCCGCAGCATCAGGTGGTGATCTTCCAGATAGAGGTCGAACGCGGTCATCCGGGTTCCTTCCGTTCGGAGTTGGCCGACGGCCAGCGGGCCGCAGCCGGAGCTGCAGAGAAACGCGGGCGACGTCCGTTGAACGCCGCCCGCCTCAAGTTAATCCGCCGTCCTTCCGCTGGAAACCGCGCCAGCCACCCCCGGGGTTCAGATCGATGGCCGCTCGTACCTCTCGAGCCACTGGAACCCGAGGTCGTCCCAGCGTGTCAGGTACAGAGTCCCGTCGCCGAAGCCCCGCAGCGAGCTGCGCACGGGAATCGTCACCGATGCCACCCGCTCTCCATTGCCATCGAACACGTCGAGCACCGGCGAGTCGCCCGCGGGAACGTGCCTTTCCACCCATACGTATCCCGCCGGGTCCACGCGCACTGAGCCTGGATCGAACGGTGGCTTGACCTCGGGCCACTCGAAGCGGTCCACCCCCGGCGTACGACCTCCGCCACGCCGCATGCTGGCGTTCATCACACCGTTGTCGTTCGTGACCATCATCATCATGCCGTTGGCCGCCAGTTCTTCGGCCCACGCCTCCTTGTCGGCTTCCTTCACCGACACCGGCTCGTACGCCACCGGAGAGCCGGACACGACCGAACCGTCCCGGCGCACCCAGTCCACGTGATAGTCGCCGGACCGAACCACGGCTACGGCGCCGTCGGGTCCCACGGACCAACCGTCTTCCGGACTCAGCGGGACCGGCCGGACCTCCTGTCTCATGTCGTTCGCCCCACCGGACGTGCTCTCGGTCACATCGGCCAGCTTGACGCGAACCACGGGCTCCGGGTCCCCGCCCGCGTCAGGCTGCCACCGGACGATGTCGGCCGAGTCACGGATCATGCCGTCGCCCCGGGGCTGGTAGTAGAGATAGCCGCGGCCATCCACCGCCTCCGGGATGATGATCTGCAGGCCCATGTCCTCTTGCTGAACGATGGGCACGGTGCGGCCGAACCCGTGGTCCGAACCGATGACCGTCATCCGGCCGTTCCCGAGGTCGACCATCAGCGTCGAGTCGCCCGGCCAGCCGAAGAGACCGTCCGGCTGCCGGTACTCATCCGGCCCCTGCCCGTTCTGCGAGATGGTCTCCACCGTCTTGAGCTCAGGGTCCAGCGCATACAGCTTCTCTTCCAGCGCATCCGACACGAACAGCCGGCCGTCATCCAGCTCCCGTATGCCACCGATCAGGCTGAACGGCTCGGCGTAGGCAGAGCTGGGGCCCTCGAGCGAGATCACTTCCTGCCCCGCAGCGGCCGGGGGACCGAAAAGCGCCAACACTCCCACCGCCAGGGTCGCGGTCACGGCCGCTGCCGACCGTTCATTCCCACACTGCTTCATCGACTTTCTCCGTAGCTGTCGCCTCGACGGGCGTTCCCATGTCGCTCCCGAACATCTCGTAGACGTCCGGCCGGCCCTCACGGTTGCCCCGGCATCCGACACCGGTCGCAGCCTGTACAACGGGGAGCCGGTTCACCGAAGTACCGAGCGATATACGCTCTGCGGCACTGGCGGGTCGAAACATAACCCATCATCGCGCGCAGGCGGGCCCTCGAACGCCGCCGGACCTCGGAGGTGCGAGGGCCCCCAGCGCGGATCAGCGTGGAGTGGATCGCCCGGTCACGTGGAGTGGCCAGAAGCAGGGCGTGAGCCGGCGCCCCGTCGCGACCACCGCGGCCCGCCTCCTGTACGTACGATTCCAGGGCGCCCGGTATTCCACAGTGACACACGAGACGAATGTGAGGGTGATCAATCCCCATCCCGAAAGCGCTCGTCGCGCACACGACGCGCAGACGACCACTCAGGAACCGCTCCTGTACGCCGCGGCGGGCATCGCTCTCCATGCCGGCGTGGTAGTACGCCGCCCGGACCCCGAGCCGGCAGAGCGCTTCGGCAGCGTGTGCCGCGCCGGATCGGGTGGGCACGTACACGATCGCCGCGCCCGTTCGTTGCGATCGGAGGACGCGGCGAACCGAGACGCCGACCCGGTCGATCGCCTCGGCCACGGAATGTGTCCGGGCGGCAGTCCACCGAATGTTGGGTCGATCGACCGAAGCGACTACCCGAAACGGATCGCGCAGCCGCAGGCAACGCTCCACATCCGCCCGTGTCGCGGGAGTGGCCGTGGCCGTCAACGCCGCGATCGGCGGGTGGCCGAACCGTGCCGAGAACTCTGCGATTCGACGGTACGCGGGCCGGAAGTCATGGCCCCACTCGCTGATGCAGTGGGCCTCGTCCACCACCAGCCAGGTGGGACGCCGGCCGGCCCACACGGTCCGGAATCGAGTTCCGTCGAGCATCTCGGGGGACACGTAGAGGAGACGCAGTTCACCGGCCGCCAGGAACCGCAGCGTTCTGCCCCGGACTTCGGGCGGCGTTGCGGATGTCAGCTCGGCCGCGGGCAGCCCCCTGGCCCTGAGTGCGCCCACCTGGTCCTGCATGAGGGAGATCAGCGGACTGACCACCAGCGTGGTTCCCGTGGTCATCAAGGCGGGAAGTTGGAAACAGACGGACTTGCCCGCCCCGGTCGGAAGGATGGCCAGGACATCGCGCCGCTGCAGCATGGCGTCGACGATCGGGCGCTGATACCGCCTGAAGCGTGAGTGGCCGTAGACCCGGAGCAGAGCGGCCTCCGGAGACTCCGAATGTGACTCGGATGCTCGTGTCGCCGATTCGCGCATGACGATGGGTGGCGCGCCGCGCTCATTGAACCCTCATCTCGGGTTGGGCGGCAGACACTGCAGGGCGACTCCCGGCCCTGGCGCCGCCCTGTTGACGTACCGATGAACGGGTTCCGGCAACGTCCCGCCGCGTCCGGCACCGGAAGGGGTGGAGGCGGGAAATGGCGAGTCCGAAACGACGGCAGTTGGCCCTGGATATCCTGGTCGGCCTGATGGCCATCGTCGCCCTGTCGTTCGTGGTCCGGGAGCGCCTCGTACCGTGGATCGCCGAGCGATCCGTGGTGGACCCCGGCGAGGCGGTACGCGAAGCGCCCGCTCTCGTCGACGCCGTGACGGGTGACTCCCTTCTGTTTCGGCAGGACGAGCACAATCTGCTGCTCGTGTTCCGCTCCACGTGTCCGACGTGTGAGCAGACGGCGCCCGCCTGGAAGCGCCTTTCCACGAGCGCAGAATGGCTGACCACCGCCATCGGGCTCGAGGACCCCGAGGGAGCGGTCACCTACGCCCGTGTCCACCTTCCTGCGGCCCGGGTGGCGGTACCAGCGGACATCGATCGATTCACGAGACGTTTTCGCATCGGCGTCGTTCCGACGACGCTCGTCATAGATCGCGGCGGCCGACTCGTCGCGCGACACGCCGGTCCTTTGGAGGAATCAGACATTGAGACCCTGCGTGGCCTGACTGCGTC
>JAMJQV010000051.1 GCA_023554435.1 Gemmatimonadota bacterium
CGAAGTAACGACATTCTGCTGCTGAGCGAACTCCTCCTGGTACAGCGCGCTGAAGCCTACGGACCCGAATTGCTTCGTGTACATCCCCATGACCGTCGGGTTG
Organism: Gemmatimonadota bacterium; assembly: GCA_023554435.1. Lineage (GTDB taxonomy): Bacteria > Gemmatimonadota > Gemmatimonadetes > Palauibacterales > Palauibacteraceae > Benthicola. Next base: position 104 of record JAMJQV010000051.1, read on the forward strand.
GCGCCCCACCACAGCTGCGGCCCGAAGGCGAGCCTCAACCCTTCGAGGCTCTTCTTGAATCTGATCTCGGCCCCGACCGGCGCGATGCCGTTGTAGATGTCGAGGTTTTCGCCGTAATAGGCCTCCCGGTAGACCCCGAAGAAGTCTCCGTCGTAGCCCCAGTGGTTGTGCCCCTCACGATAGAACCCCTGCAGCGAGAACCAGTCGTCATCCCACGACACACTTCCCCTGTAGACCTTCACCCGCTCGAGAGACTGCAGCTCCAGAGGCTCGCCATCGACCTCGATCGTCTGGCGCCGGCCCCTGTTCTCGTAGAAGATCTCGTCGATCTGATTGACGCCTACGTTCCCGAGGATATTGACCGAGAGCCTTCCGGTCAGGTTCTGCGCCGGCTGTACCTCGGCCTCGACGAAGAAGGACTGTTGACTGTCGAAGCCCAGGAAAGCCGGCAACTCGGGCTGTGGCGACTCGTCGGACGGGGTGCTGATGTTGCTCCCACCGGTGTTGTAGGTCTCGAACTCCATCCGCAGATTCGAGATGCGGACCTTCTTCAGAACCTCCGTGACTCGCTGCGCGTCGTCGGCGCGGGCCTGAAGCGTCGCAGTCGCCGGCTGGATGGCCGCGAAGTGCGCGGCGATGGTCTCGAGGTCCACTCCAGGACCGTATGGATCCAGCGTGTACGCTTCCTGAAGCGCGTAGAAAGCGGCGCGCGGATACAGATTGAAGAGGCCGCGGGCGTCCGTCGGGCCCTTCGCGCACACGCCCCACCACTCCTCGTTCATGTTGTTGCCGCCAGGGACGAAGTCCTCCGGGTAGGCATCGTTGGCCCAGGACGCATTGGTGTCATGCACATCGAGGAACTCATCCTGCCGGAACTTCCACCAGCCGTCGCTCCATTGGAACGTGAGCCCGCCGAGGGAGTTTCCGACCAGGCCCTTGCCGGCCGAGTTCGCGTAGAGCTCCTGCCACTGAGCGATCAGGTAGCGCGCCTGCGTGAACTGATCCTCGCGCATCTCCTTCGCGTTCCACGCATCCGCGCCGAACTCGGTGAGCATGATCGGAATGCCTAGCTTCTCCTCTACCTCCTCGAACATGTCCCCGAACGAGATGCCCCGGTACACGTTGGTCCCGAACACATCCAGCCCCCGGGTCTCCTCCGCGATGAGGTCGATGTACTGGAGATCGCCATTCGCCATGGCGACCGGGCGACTGGTATCGATCTGCTTGATGGCCTGGACCACGTCACCGAAGAGCGAATACAGGTAACGGGCTCGCGCCGCGTCGCGCTCACCAACCGGAAGGTCCTCGGTCTCCGCGGAAGACCAAGTCAGGCCGTAGTTGTTCTCGTTGCCCAGGAGCCACATCAGGAGCCCGGGCGTGTCCCGGTGTTCTTGCACCATGGCCACGACTTCGGCGATCAGCACCTCCCGGGTCCGCTGGTCGGAGTAGTCGGTAGACGCGATCCACGTGCCGTCCACGTTGACTCCGTATCGACCGACGGCGTGATTGAGAATGGTCCAGATACCGTAGCGCTCGTAGATGTACTGCACCCAGCGGGGAGGCACGCCGACGTATTGCCGGATCGCGTTCACCCCCATGCTCTTGAGCAGCGACATCTCCCGATCCAGCGCCGCCATGATGAAGTCGTCGGACTGGGACCAGAACGTATAGTTGTAGTTCTCGCCGATCGGGAAGTAGTCCCAGTTCATTCCGAGGACCATGAAGTCCCGGCCGTCGACCTGGAGGGTCCAGCCGGTCTCGTCCTCGACCAGGCGGATCTCCGGGTTCTGGGCCGACGCCCATGACGGTGCGACGAGCAGCAGCGCTGCCACGAGCACGGCGAGTCGGCGTACCATCGGTCCGAGGGACTGGATTCGGTTCGAGCTCATCAGAGCCTCCTCAAGCGGAGCTTCTGCGGACCGCACCCGAACGGCCGGACAGCCGCTGCCTCGGGGTTCCGCGGCGTGGTTTCTCGAAGGACCTGGGATATGCGGGATACAAGCGGCCGGAGCGCGGCCGTGAGATGTGCCGGAGTCTCGATTCGGGCGGGCAGGTCGGGGCAGGTTTCCCTGACGACCGGCCAGGCCCAGGTAGCGCTTCTCGCTGACAGTTGTCCGCACCTCGTTGAAGTTGGCGCGCATCGGTCTGTCCGCCTGCCGAAGACGCTCCGCCGCCAGGACGGGAGGTCTTTGTTCGGGCTCCGAACAAAGTGCCGCGAGCGTGCTCTGATGTCAAGTGGATGAGATGTGCGAATCAGGCGCACGTTCCGCCACACTTTGCAGGATCCACCCTCTCGGACGCTCACCCGCCCGGCAGCATAGGAATGGTCTCTGCCCGGCAACTGAAGTCTTGGAGGGCCAACCAGTTGTCTGTGCTGAGCACAGACACGTGCGGGTCGGCATCACGCCGTGGGCATGGATATTGTGGTAGAGAAGCACTTGTAGATGAATCGCCCCACTCGCACGGGAAGGTAGAGAGTGAAATTGAGATTACTTATGGTCGCGGCAGTCGTGGTGCTCGCTGCCTGCGGCAGTGACCCGACGGATCCCCTGGCCGAGTTCGAGCCCGAGGTGAACAACGCCACCGACAACTTCCAGCTGCAGGCGAGCGACGTGACGGATGTCGGGACCGTCCTGCAGTACACGTGGGCGAACACGGGGACCATGGCGTCGGTGGATCACTCCACCACGACGGCTGCCGGGGCTGCCGGTGTCGTCATCCGTGACGCCGACGGCACGACCGTGTACAGCCAGGGGCTCGCGCCGAGCCTGAACGAGGACACGGCCGCCGGAACGACCGGGACCTGGACGATC
>JAMJQV010000052.1 GCA_023554435.1 Gemmatimonadota bacterium
AAAGCGCGCGCCGAGAGCGATCCCGCCGAGAGGGCGATCCTGGAGAGAATCGCCGCTACCTGCAGGCACGTCCCGGCGAACGCGCCGCGAGACTTCCACGAGGCGCTGCAGTACTACTGGTTCTGCCACCTGGGCGTGATCACGGAGCTCAACGGGTGGGATGCGTTCAACCCGGGCCACCTGGATCAGCACCTGCTTCCCTTCTACGAGCGGGGACTGGCGGATGGAAGCCTGACCCGTGACTCGGCGAAGGAGCTGCTCGAAGCGTTCTTCGTGAAGTTCAACAACCACACGGCGCCCTCGAAGGTGGGGGTCACGGCGGCCGAGAGCGGCACGTACACTGACTTCGCCAACATCAACATCGGGGGCCTGCTGGCCGATGGCTCGGACGGCTCGAACGAGGTGTCCCGCATCCTGCTCGAGATCGTGGACGAGATGCACCTGCTGCAACCGAGCACCAACGTCCAGGTCGCGCGGGAGACGCCCGACGAGGTGCTCGACCACGCCCTCCGCGTGATCCGGAAGGGCTACGGATTTCCGTCGCTGTTCAACGCCGACGCCGCGGTGGCCGAGCAGCTGCGCCAGGGGAAGACGATCGAGGACGCGCGGGCCGGAGGCTGCAGCGGCTGCGTCGAGGTCGGAGCCTTCGGCAAGGAAGCGTACATCCTCACCGGCTACTTCAACCTGGTGAAGGTGCTGGAACTGGCGCTTCACGATGGCTTCGATCCGCGCACGGGACGGCAACTGGGGCCGCACACCGGAGCCAGCGCGAGTTTCGAGACGTTCGACGACGTGTTCGGCGCGTTCGAGGCGCAACTCAACCACTTCGTGGACGTGAAGGTCCGGGGCAACCAGGTCATCGCCCGTATGTACGCTCGTGAGATGCCCGCGCCCTTCCTGTCGGTGCTCATCGACGATTGCATTGCGAACGGGCGGGACTACAACGCGGGTGGGGCGCGCTACAACAACCGCTTCATCCAGGCCGTGGGGATCGGGACGATCACCGACAGCCTCGCCGCCATCCGCCAGGTGGTGTACGCGGACGGCCTGCTGGCCCTGCCCGATCTGCTGTCGGCGATGGAGGCTGACTACGAGGGGCACGAGGCCCTGCGCCAGAGGCTGCTGCACCGGACTCCGAAGTACGGCAACGACGATGACGAGGCGGACGACATCATGCGACGCGTGTTCGACGCGGCGTTCGAAGCGATCGACGGCCGGCCCACGGCCATCGGGGGCGCGCATCGGTTGGAGATGCTCCCCACCACATCGCACGTGTACTTCGGTTCGGTAACCGGGGCCACGGCGGACGGGAGACGTAGCGGGCTTCCGGTTTCGGAAGGGATATCCCCCGTCCAGGGCGCGGATCGCAGAGGCCCGACTGCGGTCTTCCGCTCGGCCGCGAAGATGGATCACATCAAGACCGGCGGTACTCTGCTCAACATGAAGTTCACGCCGTCCCTGATCGCGGGAGTCGAGGGGATCGAGAGGATGCGCCACCTGGTCCGTGGCTACTTCGACATGGACGGACACCACGTGCAGTTCAACGTCGTGGACGCGGACACGCTGCGAGAGGCGCAGGCGGACCCGGACGCGCACCGCGACCTGATCGTGCGCGTCGCCGGCTACAGCGACTACTTCTGCGATCTGTCCGAAGCCCTGCAGGAAGAGATCATCGAGAGGACGGAGCACGCGACCTTCTGAGCGGTGGAGGGGGAGAGAGATGCACAGGCTCGTCGCCGCCTCGGCGGTCATGCTGCTGGTGGTAGCAGGCTGCGGAGCGCCGCAGGAATACGACGTCGTCATCCGGGACGGAATGATCTACGACGGGTGGGGCGGCTCCCCCTATCGAGGGGATGTGGCGATCGATGGTGACCGCATCGCCGCAGTCGGCAACGTCGGACGCGCCGTCGGCACGACCGAAATCGATGCGGCTGGCCTCGCCGTGTCACCGGGCTTCATCAACATGCTCTCGTGGGCCAACGAGTCGCTGATCGAGGACGGCCTCGGACAGAGCGACATCCGGCAGGGAGTGACCCTGGAGGTGTTCGGCGAGGGATCGTCGATGGGACCGCTCAGCGAGACCATGAAGGAAGGCAAGCTCGAGTCCCAGGGTGACATCCGGTACCCGATCGAATGGACCACGCTGGGCGAGTACCTGGTATGGCTCACCGGCCGTGGCGTGGCGCCGAACGTGGCCTCGTTCGTCGGGGCCACCACCGTGCGCATCCACGTGCTCGGCTACGAGGACCGGGCGCCCACGGACTCGGAGCTGGACGCGATGCGGGCCCTCGTGGCGCAGGCGATGGAAGAAGGGGCGCTGGGCGTCGGATCGTCCCTGATCTACTCGCCCGCCTACTACGCCGGCACGGACGAGTTGATCGCCCTCGCCGAGGTCGCAGGAACGTACGGGGGCATGTACATCAGCCACATCCGGGGGGAGGGAAACCGACTCCTGGAGAACGTCGAGGAGCTGATCACGATCGCCCGCGAGGCCGGGGTGCCGGCCGAGATCTACCACCTCAAGGCCTCGGGTCGAGACAACTGGGACAAGCTGCAGGATGTGATCCGGCGGGTGGAAGAAGCCCGTGACGAAGGACTCCGGATCACGGCGGACATGTACACCTATCACGCCAGTTCGACCGGACTGGACGCCGTGATGCCACCGTGGGTACAGGAGGGTGGACACGACGCGTGGGTCGAACGGCTGAAGGACCCGGCCATCCGCGAGCGCGTGAAGAGCGACATGAACGATCCGGCCGGCGAATGGGACAACACGTGGCTCAGCGCCGGGTCTCCCGACAACATCCTGCTCACCGGCTTCCGCACGGACTCGCTTCGCTACCTGACGGGTCGGACCCTGGCCGACGTGGCCCGCATGCGGAGCGCGGGCGCCGAGGAGACGGCGATGGACCTGGTGATCCAGGACGACAGCCGCGTGCAGTCGGTGTTCTTCACGATGTCCGAGGACAACATCCGGCGGAAGATCGCCGTGCCGTGGGTGAGCTTCTGCTCCGACGCGGG
>JAMJQV010000053.1 GCA_023554435.1 Gemmatimonadota bacterium
CGAGCCCCCGGGCCCCTGCCGGGCGGAACATGTCGGACAGACGAGCAGCGCCGGATCTTCGGCGTACTCCTGCCGGCACTCGGAGCAGCGAAGTATGAAGTCGGCCATCGGGTCCATCCGGGTCCAGGGTTCGGCCGAACGACTCACATCGTGAGCGCCATCAGCGCCTTTTGAACGTGCAGTCGGTTCTCGGCCTCGTCGTACACTACGGACTGCGGTCCGTCGATCACCTCGTTGGTGACCTCCCGCCCCCGGTCTGCCGGGAGTGGGTGCATGTACAGCATGTGGTCCTTGCCGAGTGCCATTCGGTTCGAATCGCACCGCCAATCCGGATAGGCCTCGATCAGGCGCACGCCCTCCGCATGATCCCTCGTGTGAACCAGCGGTCCCCAGGACTTGGGGATGACTACATCCGCGTCCTCGAAAGCGTCCTCGAACCGGTGCGAAATCTCGAACCGGGTCCCCGCCGCCGCCGCGTTCTGTCTCGCCTGCGCCTCGCTGTCTGGAAGCAGCATGAATTCGGGCGGATAGGCAAGCGTCACGTCGAGGCCGAGCCGGGGCATCATCAGGATGAGGCTCTGTGGAACCGAGATCGGACGGACGTAGTTGGGGGCGCTCGTCCAGGCCACGCCGAGCTTGAGCCGGCGATCGCTTCCCAGCTTCTCACGGATCGTGAGGTAGTCGGCGAGGATCTGACACGGGTGGTACACATCGCACTGCATGCTCAGGACGGGGACGGAGGCGTGCTCCGCCACCTCCGACAGGTAGGCGTTCCCCTCGCCGAACGCGCAGTGACGGATCGCGATCGCCTCGCCGTACCGCGACAACACGTTCGCCGTGTCGCGCGCGTTCTCGCCATGGCTGATCTGCATCTTGTCCGGGGACAGAAAGATCCCGTGTCCCCCGAGCTGCGTGATACCCGTTTCGAACGAGTTTCGCGTTCGCGTGGACGAATCGAAGAAGATCATGTACAGCGTCTTGTCCTCCAGGAGCCGGGTCGGAACTCCGGCCTTCCGGTCGGCCTTGAGCCGTGCCGCGAGCGAAAACAGGGTCTCCAGCTCGTCGACGCTCCAATCCTGTGTCGACAGGAAATCCCGGCCCTTGAGGCCGGCCTCTTCGATCGAGTCGTACACGGTCGTCAGGCTCCCTTCAGCTCGTGGGCCAGGCCCGCGAGAACGTCGGGCATCAGGCTGTACGCGGCGGTCGCGGTCAGCAGATCGCGCACGGCCACCCATTCCTCGGTCGTGTGCGCGAGCTCTTCCTGTCCCGGAGCGAAGCCCGCAGAGGGGATGCCGTGCCGGCCCATGGTCGCGACGCCGTTCGTGGAGAACCCCCAGCGGGAGATTCTCGGCGGGGACCCGGTGACCTCGGCCACCGTATCCGACATCCCCCTCACGAGGGGGTGGCTCTCGGCCAGAATCCACGCGGGGAATATCTTCTCCTGTCGAGCCGGCTCACCGGTCCAGCTGGTCTCGGAGTACTCGAGCAGTTCCACGGTCGCGTCCCCGATTCCGGGCAACGCACGCAATTCGGCCAGCGCATCCTCGGGTGTCTCGCCCGCCGTGAGCCTGCGGTCCACGTACAGCCGAGCGGCAGCCGGCACCGCGTTCAGCGACGCGGAGTCGCACTCGATGTAAGAGGCCACCACGGTGCCCTTGCCGAGGAACGGGTCCGCCGGGAGGCGCTCGTTCAGCGCTTCGATGTCCTTCAGAACCGGCGCCAGCTTGTACAGGGCGTTGACACCCTCATCCGGATGGGCGGCATGCGAGGACACCCCGCGTGTCGAGATCACCGCTTCGACCCGGCCCCTCTGGCCCCGGTAGATGCCCAGGTCCGTCGGCTCGCCGATCACCACCAGGTCCGGCCGGATTCCCTCGTTCTCGATGAGATGGAGAAGACAATAGCCGTCACAGCTCTCTTCCATCACGGACGCGCTGAGGTAGACGGTCACCTCCTCAGGGAAGCCCTTCGCCCGGGCAATGCTCATGCCGTAGGCCATGCAGGCGACCGCAGGGAGTTCGTCGACCGCACCCCGTCCCCACACTTTGCCGTCCTCGAGCTTTCCCTCGAACGGGTCGTGGTTCCAGGCGTCGGGATCGCCGACGCCGACACAGTCGATATGACCGTCCATGAGGATGGTGAGGGGCCCCTCGCCAATACGCGCGAGGACGTTCCCCAGTCGATCGAATCGGACCTCATCGAAGCCCAGCCGCTCGTACTCTGCCCGTACGCGCCGGCACCGATCGCCCTCGTTGAGACTCTCGGCCGGAATCGCGATCATCTCGCGCAGGAACCGAACGATGTCGTCCTCGTGTTCCGCCGCCGCTGCCAGGGCGGCCTTACCTCGCTCACTGATCCCCGTCATGCCACCCGCCTCCCTATGTCTCCACGTCTACTGGTTGGCCCCGGTCCGGGTTCGAAGAGCGTCCAGCGCACCGGTGTCCGCGTTGAACTGATCGATCGCCTCGTCCCACTCGGGAATCCTGGACTGTTGGTCCGTCCAGAACGCGGGGCTCCACAATGCGTCCAGCTCCTCCACGCTCCGACCCTGCTGCTCGACCCAGGTGAAGTACTTGAGGTTGTGGATCGCCTTCCGGTCGGGATAGGTGAGCTCACGCGTGTGATCCGTGGTGACACCGAGGAGGCGACGCTCGAAGTCCACTTCGGCCGCTACCCGATCGTACTCGCCACGTTCGGCTGTGAGTTCCCGCAGGCGAGTGTGATAGAGGCAAACGGAATCCGTGAAAGAGGTGAACAGGATGTCGTTCTCATCCAGATCGAACCAGCGCGCCGTCTTGATCGCGGCGATGAGGTTTCCGATCGACGAGATGCCGAGGAGTGGCAGCTCGTGCACGTCTCTCTCGGCCACTCCGCGCGCGAGAAGCACATCCCGACCCGCCGGCTCGTTGAACAAACGCAGCAGCCGCATGGTGGATTCGTCGTCGATGGCCACCACCATGTCGGTGTTGCGAGCGTTGTGGATCCAGGGAACGTGCTTGTCACCAATGCCCTCGATCCGGTGACCTCCGAAACCCGTCTGCAGGAGGGTGGGGCACTGCAACGCCTCGGCCGCCGTGATGCGGCAGCCCGGGTATTGCTGCTTCAGATAGTCGCCGGCCCCGAGCGTGCCCGCCGAGCCTGTCGCGCTCACCCACCCAGCCAGCCGGTCGGAGGGTCCGGCGAGCCTCTGGTAGGCCGACATGACCGCCGGGCCTGTCACGCCGTAGTGCCACAGGTAGTTGCCGAATTCATCGAACTGGTTGAACACGACGGCTTCCGGGCGAACCCGCCGGATCTCCCAGCAAGCGTCGAAGATCTCCTTCACGTTGCTCTCGCACCCGGGCGTCGCGATGATCTCCGCCCCCATCCGCTCCAGCCATTCGAAGCGTTCGCGGCTCATTTCCTCGGGAAGGATCGCGATGGAAGCACATCCGAGGAGAGTGCTGTCGAACACCCCGCCACGGCAGTAGTTGCCGGTGGAGGGCCACACGGCCCGGTGCGTCGTCGGGTCGAACTCGCCGGTGACGAGACGGGGGACCAGACAACCGAAGGCCGCGCCCACCTTGTGCGCTCCCGTCGGGAATCGCTCGCCGACCAGGCCCACGATGCGTGCACGGACTCCCGTCAGCTCGGACGGAATCTCGAGCGCGTTCACCGCGCCGAACCCACCCGATCCACGGTGATTGCGCCACGTGATCCGAAACAGGTTCAGCGGATCCGGCGTCTGCATGTCGAGGTCGACGAGTGCTTCCGCGACGGAACGGTCCACCCCGGAAGGGTCCCTCTGCTGCGCCAGGGTCGGGATCAGCACGCCCCGTTCACGGCACCGGGCCACCGCGCGATCCCGGGCGGCCGAGTCGACGATCTTCATCAGGCGTTCTCCTTCCCGTTCCCGGTGGCCGGGCCGAGGTAGGGCGTATTCCATTCGAGCTGGTGAAAGCGCTCCCACAGACCGGGGACCAGAGTTCGCGCCTCGTACGACAGCGCCTCGGGGTCCACGGTCGTGTGGCTGAAGTCCTCCATGACCACGCGGCCGCGGGCGATGGTGTGCCGCACGGGGGTCTCGGATACGCCGTACACGAAGGACGCGAACCAGTTCTCCGAGGTGAGCGGCGTACGCGGTGGCGAGTCCACGGCGATGATGTCGGCCGGCGCTCCAGGCGCCAACTGGCCCAGGGCCGGCTCGTCCAGGAACCGACCGGCCACCCGGGCGTTCGTCGCCAGGAGCCGGGGCACATCCCGATAGCCCAGGGTCGGATCCTCGGATCCGCCTCGCAGCCCGAGAAACGCCGCCCGCTGAGCCCTCAGTACGGCGGAGGACATCCCATCCGTTCCGAGCCCGATCGCACACCCGCGGCCAGCGGCCCTGGGGATATCGAGTCTGCCGACACCGTTGTTGGCGTTGGACTCCGGGTTGTGAATGATCGTCGCGCCGGCCGCCGCCACCCGATCATAATCGCCGTCCTCGACGTGAATGCCGTGGGCGAGAAGAGCCCACTCGTCCAGCAGTCCGTGCTGCTCGAGTCGCTGTATCGGAGTGGAGCCGAACGTGTCGCGCGAGAATCGATCGTCCACCGGGTGCTCGGCCACGTGGACATGCACACCTGACGCCGCCGGGCGCCGGGCGGCGACCGCGGCGAGCGTACCCTCCGACACCGTGAAGCTGGCATGCAGGCCGACGACGCCCCGGATTCGCGGGTCATCGGTGTGCGCAGCGATGAACCGGAGGTTCTCGGCGATCCCCAATTCCGTTCCTTCCGGTCCATTCCGGTCCGTCACCTCGTAGCACAGCACGCCCGAAATCCCGGCGGCAGTCAATGCCTCGGCCTGAAGGTCGAGGCTGCCAACGATGCAGGATGGAGAGGCATGGTGATCGAAGACCGTCGTGCAGCCCCACCGTACGCAATCGGCCGCGGACAGCAGGGCGGACAGGCGGACCGTGTCCGGATCGAGGGCCCGGTCGAGACGCCACCACATGCGATCCAGAATCTCGGGGAAGTCACGCATTTCGACTCCCGGATCGAGGCCGCGCGCCAGGGCCGAATAGAAGTGGTGATGGAGGTTCACGAATCCGGGCAGGATCAGGCCGCCGCGAGCGTCGAGGTAGCGCGCGGCCGGGTAGGCTTCGCGAATCTCCGCCTCCGGGCCGCTGGCCAGGATCCGCTCGCCCTCCCATGCGACCGCGCCACCGGCGATCACGGTCGGACGCTCCCAACCGCTGAGCACATGGCCGTTTCCGAGAACCGTCTGCTGGCTCACGGGTCTACCCTCGATTCACGCTTCACGCGCCGGCCACTTCCGGCGGGGCCGAAGGACCCGGAGCCGTCCCGGCCGAGGCTGAACACCTGCTGACCCCGCACGAAAGTGCTGGTCACGCGTCCGGAGAGGGTCTTGCCCTCCAGGGGAGTGTAGCGATTCAGGTTGTGCATTTCCGTCGCCTTCACGGTCCAGGAGTCGTCCTCGTCGATCACCGCCAGGTCCGCGTCGTAGCCGGGGGCGAGTCGTCCTTTGCGGGATTCGATGCCGAAGAACGCGGCGGGGGCCGCGCAGACGACCTCCACCAGGCGGCCCAGGGAGATCCGACCCTTACGGTACCCCTCAGAGTAGAGGTAAGGCAGCAGCAGCTCTACCCCGGGCACCCCGCCGTAGTCCGTCCAGATCGATCCCGTGTGCTTCTCGTCCGGCCACTCCCCGGCCGCGTGATCCGTGGCCACGTGCTGGATATCTCCGTTGGCGACTCCTGCCCACAACCGGTCCCGGTCGGCGGCGGTCTTCACGACGGGCGCGGTCTTGAGAATCGCTCCCTGCGATGCCAGGTCCTCCTCGGTGAACTCCAGGTACTGCGGGCAGGTCTCGCCCGACAACGGCAGCCCTTCCTCGCGGGCCGCCGTGATGACGTCGAGGGCCTCTCCGGACCCGACGTGAACCACGTGGAGCCGGGCGCCGGTGCGCCGGCACAGGTCCCTGAGCGTCGAGACCGCGGATACCTCGCCGGCCGCCGGACGCGAGGCCGCGTAGTCGAGCGGCCCGTTCCTGCCCCGGGCCATCAACCGTTCCGTGAGCCCGAGGACCAGCTCACGATCTTCGGCGTGCACGCCGACGGGTACGCCCAGGCGCCGAGTTTCCTTCAACACCGCCTCGATGCGCGCCGGCTCCAGGTCCCGAAACGTGTCCATACCGCTCAGCATGTAGACCTTGATCGCCCCGACGCCCTCGGAAACCACGTCCTCGAGGTCGGTGACCCAGTCCTCGCGCTCCAGGGCATTCGCCGATACGCCGCCCCACAGCATGAAGTCCACGTGAGCCTTGGGCTCGATCACCGCGAGCTTCGCGTCCAGGTTCGCGCGCGATGTCACCGGGGGCAGGGAAGTGCACGGCATGTCCACGATGCAGGTTACGCCCCCGGCGGCCGCCGAGCGTGTTCCGGTCTCGAAGTTTTCCCGGTGCGTGAACCCTGGATCGTCGAAGTGCACGTGACCGTCGATCGCTCCGGGGAGCACGAGCTGGCCCTGCAGGTCGATCCTTCGCTCGTCCGCCTCCGCCGCTCGCTCTCCGGGTCCAGTAACGGCGGTAATCTTCTCTCCCTCGATCAGGATTTCGGCCGGTACGGTGTCCGGGCCGTGGCCGGCCCGGTCATCCGCTGCCACCCGCAGGTTCACCAGTCGCGTCCGCATGTCAGGCACCCCGGCTTCCGGCCGGGTTCACCGGATTCGACCGGACGGACCGATAGATGGCGTCCCAGGCCGTGCGCATCCGCCACAGGCGTGCGGTGTCCAATGGCCGGGCGTTCGGCTCCACCGAGCCGCCCAGGATCTGAAGGGGTTCCCACGACAGTTCGAGACGTATGTCGCCCGCGTCGAGGTAGGCCCAATTTACGGCCTCATCCACGCCCAGGGTGAGGACGCGCCCCCCGAGACGCGCCCGAAGTTCACCAGCCGAAGACCAGAACCCGTCGTCCTCCGAGGCGTCGAACGCCGCCTCCGACGAGAACAGGCGCTCCTTCACGCGGAACGGGGCTCCGTGCTCGGGGCAGTACACCTCGCAGTTGGAGCACTCGTTGCACGCGCCGGCGAACAGGGCCAGCTGGTGGGTCTCGGCGATCACGAAGCCCGCTCCAGGCGTGAGCGACAGTCCGCCAGGTCCGGGCCCGACCACCTGCGTCGCGAGGTTCTGCGGCGCCGCGTCGTAGGCGAAGATCGCATCGTTGGGGCAGGCGGACACGCACAGGTCACAGTTGATGCAGTCGTACAGATCCAGGACGCTGTCGATCCGCCGGGGCGTCTTCGTGTTGGCTTCGGCGTGGTAGCGACGCTGGTCCACGAGTGGGGGCACGATATCCCGACCGTTCAGGAGTCCCGCGCGTCGGGTCACGCGGAGGATCACGGCTTCGGGGTCGAGTCCCGCGTCCCGGACCGCCTCCCGGATGGCCAGAGGGAGTGCGTCGGGCCCGGAGGACGCCACTTCACGAAGGCGGTCCACCGCGCCCGGTGGGAGATCGCCCAGCGACGCCTCCACCGCCTCGACCGCGTGCCCCCCCGCCGCAAGGACGTAGGCCTCGCGCGAGGTGACGCCGGCCCGCTTCATCTCGCGGGCCAGTCCCTTCAGGTAGCCCGGGAG
>JAMJQV010000054.1 GCA_023554435.1 Gemmatimonadota bacterium
ACCAGGTCGGCCTCCCAGATCATCAGGAGCCGGGGCAGAACGGCCAGCAATTCGCCGACCTGCTCCGTGAGGGGTGGAATCAGCAGGAAACCCACGCCCCAGAAGGCCACCACCGTGAGGACGACGCCCGACGCGATGCCGAGGGGCCGGGGCAACCTGAGCCTGCGCTGGAACCAGTCCGTGAGGGCACTCAGGTATACGGCCAGCAGTACCGCGATGAAGAACAGGATCAGGAGTTCGGACGATTTCCAGGCGAACAGAAGAAGGAGGACGACGGCCAGGGCGCCCAGTACGATCTGGAACCAGCCACGAGCGCGCGTATCAGACATGGACCCGAATCCCGGTGTCCTCGAGAGCCCGCGCCGGGTGGCGCGGGCTCCGGGTTGTTCCGGCCTGAGCGGCCGGAGCAGCTATTGCTTCGGCTCTTCTACTTCCTCGGCCGTAATGTCGTCGGATTCGTCGCCCGGCTCTGACTCGTCCGCGTCGAGAATCTCGGCATCGGCCACCTCCACTTCACCGGCGCCCAGGGCCCTCGGTTTCTCCGCTGCGGCCGCCGGAGCCAGCAGCCCCATGTCGCGTTTCAGGGCCAGCAGCTTCTCGTCCACGTCGGTGTCGGTGCCGGACCCCTCGAGCATCGCGAACTCGCGCGTCAGATCGTCGCCTTCGAGGTCTTCGGTGACTTCGGCCGCGGCCAGCGCCTTCCGCTCGCTCTCCTCGACCTTCTCCACCATCTGGTCGAAGGCCCGGAATGCGCTCTTGTCCTGCATCCCGGCCATCGTCTCGTGGATCCGCTTCTGGGCCTGGGCCCGCTTCTGCTTCGCGATCAGGAGGTTCTTCTTGCGCTTGGCCTCCTCGATCTTCGAATTCAGCTGCCGCAGAGAATCCTTGAGCCTCTCGGTTTCGGCCCGGTGCTTCTCCCACTGCTCTTCCATCTCGGCCGCGTTGTTGGCGTGCTCCTGGCCCCTCATCAGGGCCTGCTTCGCCAGGTCGTCACGACCTTCGCGGATGGCCAGTCGAGCCCGACGCTCCCACTCCTGGGCCTGTTTCCGCTCTTCTTCCATCTGCGCCCGCAGCTTGCGCTCGTCCGCGATGGCAACGGCCACTTCCTGCTTGGCCTGAGCCAGCTGCTTGCGCATGTCCTCGATGACCTGGACCAGCATCTTCTCCGGGTTCTCGGCCCGGGCAATCAGGTCGTTGAGGTTCGACCGCACGAGGCGGGAGAGTCTATCGAAGATACCCATGGCGGCGTCAGTCCAGTCCGAGTTGCTGTACGTGCGACGTCACGGCCAGAGAGAGGCTCTCCAGGGACGCGAGAAACTCCGAATAGTCCAGGTCCTGGAGTTCGAGGGCATCGACCAGGATGACCTCATCACCCTCCAGTCCGTACGCTCCGTGCACGAGGTCGGAGGCATTCAGCTCCAGGAGCGTCTGGTACAGCTTGAGGCGTGCGTGATCGCCTTCCGGTGCCGTGCCAATGCTGGCGCGGAAGATCACCAGCGGAGGCGACAGGCTCACCACGACCGCAGGGTGGTCTTCCTCGGCATCCTTCACGGGATCGACGAGCCACATCGCTTCCCCGATCTCCCGGTTATCCATCTCCGTTCGGATGAGAAAGCTCTCCAGGTCTTCGCGGCTGATCATGTTATCTCTTCCTCACTGTGCGCGGGCGGATTGTTCGCCGGCCGGTGTTCGAGCAGGCGCGTCAGGAACTCCTGGTTCTCCTGGATTCCCTCGACCTGCTCCACAAGGTACATGACCTGCTGTTCGAGCTCTTCGAGCCGACCCGCCTGTTCCGGCTCTTTCGGCAGCGCTTCTCGCGCGGCCTTGGTTTCGATCGCCTTCGCGATCGCCTGTCCTATGGGAACGACCACGAAGAACACGAGAATGATCAATACGAAGAAGTTCACGTGCCGTCCGCACTCCAGGTGACCGTTCGGTAAACGCTATACGGAAGCCGGCCCCCGCCGGTTTCGCTCGCTTCCCGCTGTCCTTCGAAGTCTTCTACTTTAACCCGGTGCGCCGGCCCGATCAACGAGGGGTCAGAGGATATCGCGCAGGTAGTGGCCGGTGTGGCTTCCGGCGGTGCCAGCCACTTCTTCCGGCGTTCCCGCGGCGACCACCATTCCGCCCCCGGAACCGCCCTCCGGCCCCAGGTCGATGATCCAATCGGCCGTCTTCACCACGTCCATGTGGTGCTCGATCACGAGTACCGTGTTCCCCAGTTCGACCAGCCGGTGCAGCACCTCGAGCAGGATACGGACGTCTTCGAAGTGGAGACCAGTCGTCGGCTCATCCAAAATGTACAGGGTCCGACCGGTCCCCCGCTTCGAGAGCTCCGACGCGAGCTTGACTCTCTGGGCCTCTCCACCCGAAAGCGTCGTGGCTGACTGGCCAAGGTGAATGTACCCCAGACCCACGTCCGACAGGGTCGAGAGGTGTCGTTTCACGCGTGGAATGGGATCGAAGAACTCGAGCACCTCGTCCACGGTCATGTCGAGCACGTCCGCGATGCTCTTCCCCTTGTACAGGACTTCCAGGGTCTCGCGATTGTAGCGCCGCCCACGGCATACGTCGCACGGCACGTACACATCCGGCAGGAAGTGCATCTCGATCTTCACCAGGCCGTCGCCCCGGCACGCTTCGCAGCGACCACCCTTGACGTTGAAGCTGAAACGGCCCGGACCGTAGCCGCGGATGCGGGCTTCCGGAAGCTGGGAGTAAAGCTGCCGAATGGGTGTGAACAGGCCCGTGTAGGTGGCGGGGTTCGAGCGTGGAGTCCGTCCGATGGGGCTCTGGTCCACGTCGATGACCTTGTCCACCAGGTCCAGCCCCTCGATCGACTCGTGGGCTCCCGGCACCGTGCGAGCCCGGTGAAGCTCGCGCGCCACGCGCCGGTACAGCACGTCTTCCACCAGGGTCGATTTCCCGGACCCCGACACGCCGGTCACGGCGATGAACCGACCGAGTGGAAAGGACACATCGAGGTTGCGGAGGTTGTGCTCGGTCGCCCCACGGACCACGAGCGCCTCTCCGTCCCGCCCGGCCTTCCGCTCGCTCGGTACCGGGATCTCCCTGTCTCCGCGGAGATAGGCGGCGGTGAGCGAGTCCTCCGTCGCGAGCAGTTCGTCCACGGTTCCCGAGACGAGAACCTCCCCGCCATGCCGGCCGGCCCCCGGGCCCATGTCCACGACGTGATCGGCAGCCCGTACCGTATCCTCGTCGTGCTCGACGACCAGGACCGTGTTCCCGAGGTCCCTGAGTTGAAGAAGAGTATCCAGGAGGCGGCGATTGTCCCGCGGGTGGAGGCCGATGCTCGGCTCGTCCAGGACGTAGAGAACACCGACCAGTCGACTCCCGATCTGCGTAGCCAGGCGAATTCGCTGCGCCTCGCCACCCGCCAACGAATCAGCGGAGCGGCCCAGGGTCAGGTAGCCAAGACCCACCTGGGCCATGAAATTCAGGCGCTCGCAGACTTCCTTGAGGATCGGCGCCGCGATTTCCTCTTCCAGCGGCTCGGCGGTTCGACCTGCCTGCAGGCCCTCGAACAGCGCCAGGGCGTCGCTCACGGACAGTTCTACGACCGCCGTGAGGCGGCGGCCGTCGACCGTCACCGCTCGACTCTCAGCCCGCAGTCGGCCACCCTCGCAATCCGAGCATACACGGGCCGTCATGTACTCGTGGAGGGTCCTGCGAACGGTGTCGCTGTCCGTCTCGTGGTACTGCCGCCGAATCAGTTCGAGTGCACCCTCCCACTCCAGCTCGGGGTCGCCCTCCAGGACCGCGGCCTGCTGATCGTCCGTGAGCTCGCCCCACGGGCTGTTGAGGTCGAAGCCGTGCTTCTCGGCGAGCGGCGGCAGGAACTTCCGCGCCCAGCGCCCGGCGGGTACCCCCCACGGCAGGATGACCCCTTCGAGAATGGAAATCCGAGCATCGCCGATCGATAGATCACGGTTCGGCTCGAGGCGCACTCCGAGGCCGTCGCAGGACGGACAGGCTCCGTAGGGAGAGTTGAACGAGAACTGCCGCGGCTCGAGTTCGGGAATGCTGATGCCACACTCGGCGCAGGCGTAGTGCTCACTGAACAGGTGTCGCTCCGCCGTTGAATCGCTGGACCCGGCTCCTGAAGCGTACTCCAGCACTTCCACCGTGCCAGCCGCCATGCGGAGGGCCGTCTCCACGGATTCGGCGATCCGGGCCCTTTCGCTCTCCTTGAGAACCAGCCGATCCACCACCACCGAGATGTCGTGGTTCAGGCGGCGGTTCAGTTGTGGAGGCTCCGAAAGGTCGATCAGGTCTCCGTCCACCCGCGCGCGGACGAACCCCTCCTGCAGGGCCTCCTCGAACAGGTCACGGAACTCCCCTTTTCGGCCCCTGATGAGAGGGGCGAGGATCTCAATGCTGGTGCCATCGGGCCACGTGGCGATACGGGTCGCGATCTGCGTGGCGGATTGACGCCGCACCGGCTTGCCGCAGTCCGGACAGTGGGGCGTCCCTACCCGGGCCCACAGGAGTCGCAGGTAGTCGTAGATCTCGGTAACGGTCCGGACCGTGCTCCGCGGGTTCCTGGCGGCTGATCGTTGCTCGATCGCGATGGCCGGGGAGAGGCCGTCGATCTGGTCGACGTCCGGCTTCTCCATCACCCCGAGGAACTGGCGGGCGTACGCCGAGAGCGATTCAACGTACCGCCTCTGTCCCTCGGCATAGATCGTGTCGAAGGCCAGCGAAGACTTACCTGACCCGGAGAGCCCGGTCACCACGGTGAGCTGATTCCTCGGGATCGCGACGTCTACGTCCCTCAGGTTGTGCTCACGCGCTCCACGTACGACGAGGTGTCCGGCTTCGTGCTGGCTCAATCGACCGTCTCTCCCCGCCACAGGTCCTCGAGGGTCTCTCGCTCACGAACCACCTTCCACCCCTCGTCGTCCACCAGGATCTCGGCCGGTCGGGGACGGGCGTTGTAGTTGGAGGCCATCACGAATCCATACGCGCCCACATCACGGACGGCGAGGAGGTCGCCCGGTCGCACCCCGTGAAGCGGACGGTCCGTGCCCAGCTTGTCTCCGGACTCACACGTGGGCCCGAGCACTTCCACCGTGTCGGACCCCTCCAGCGTCCCCTCCAGCGGTTCGATCCGGTGCTGGGCGCCATACAGAGAGTAACGGCCGAAGTCGGTGAATTCGCCGTCGCACACCAGGGCCGGATGACCGTCCCTCTCGCGCCGGTACAGGACCCTCGTGACCAGGGTGCCCGCGCGTGCGGCGATCGAGCGGCCGGGCTCGTAGCGGACCGCGAGGTCCGTCCCCTCGAGACGCTCCCGAACGATGCGTACGAGGTCCGCCGGTTCCAGGTCGGTCCCGGTGCCGCCATACGCCACGCCGAGGCCACCCCCCAGGTCCAGCTCGCGGACCCTGTGCCCCGCGGAGGCCAGCTCCTGGACGAGGCCCAGCAGAACGTCGATCGCGCCCTCGTAGGGCTCGAACGAGTCGAGGCCCGATCCCAGGTGAAAGGCCAGGGTCGTCGGCTCGACCCCTTTCGCCCCGGCGAGGGCAGCCCACGTCGCCGGGATCTCGGCAGGACCGAAGCCGAACTTCGCGTCGGCCCGCCCGGTCTCCAGCGAAGGGTGGGCACCGGCCCGTATGCCCGGCCGCACCCTGAGGCCCACTCGTGCCGGCGGACCCTCGAGCGAGTCCCCCGCCCGAACCGCGGCTTCCACCTCGTGTTGGGCTTGCAGTACCACCAGGTCCAGGCCCCGCCGGACACCCTCCGCGACCGCCTCCGCAGGCTTGGGTACCCCTCCGAGCACGATACGTCCGGCCTGGACTCCAGCGGCGAGGGTTCGGGCCATTTCACCCACCGTCGACGCCTCGAATCCGATCCCATGTGACGCCAGCCGGGCCAGCACGCCCAGGTTATAGTTGGCCTTCACCGCATAGCAGATGTGCGACGGATCGCCGACCGCCTCGATCCACCGGCGGACGCCGGCGTCGAGAATCCGCGCGTCGTACACGTAGGTTGGCGTTCCCTGCTCGCGAACGATCGCCGCGAGAAGTTCGGGGTCGAGACTCGTGTCTGGTCGTACGGTCAACATGCGCACTCGCCTTCGGGAAGATCCGCTAGCGCCCGGATCGATGTCAGCGGGGAACCAGGATGCGCCCGGCGGAGGGCACGATCTCGGCCACGATCGGAGTCTCTCCTCTCGGCTCACCGTCGATCTGCGCAGCGACGGGCGGGTCGGATTGCACGGAGACCTTGCGGGCCTGCAGGAAGACCATCCGGTCGTCGCCCGAGTACTTCTGGAACACGACCCGGGTAAGCATCGCCGCCATGTCGGGAAGATGTCGCGGCGCGAAGATCGCCACGTCCAGCAGTCCGTCCTGGAACGACGTCCGCGGTGCCACCTTGAGCTCGACCGGCAGACCTCCGGCTCCGATGATCCCGGCATTGGCCAGGAGCACCATGGAAGCCTCGACCTCGATCTCCTGTTCGTCGGCCACGATGTGGAAGGTGGTACGACTCGGGGTGACCACGTGTTTGAGTCCGCCCACCAGGTAGGCCAGCACGCCGAGCCGGCTCTTGAGCTCCGACGTGGCACTTGCCATCACTTCCGCATCGAGACCCGCCCCGGCGATCAGAGCGAAGTACTCGTCGCCGATCCTTCCGAGGTCGATGCGCTCGGTCTCTCCCTCGACGGCCACCCGGACACTGTCTTCCAGTGAAACCGGAACGCCAAAGTTGAGGGCCAGCTGGTTTCCGGTGCCGAACGGAAGCAGAGCGACCGGCACGTCACTGCCAGCGGTTCCGCGCAGGGCCAGGGCAATGGTGCCGTCCCCACCCGCCGCCACCACCGCCTTGCACCCGGCTGCGACCGCGGCATGAACGACCCGAAGGCCGTCTTCGACACTGGTGGACTCGACGATATCGAATGGAACCCTGTGCGACGCCATCGCACCCGCGATGCGGCGACGCAGCACTTCGCTCTGCCCCCCCGCCGCGTTGGGATTGAGCAGGACCAGGTATCGGTCCGAGTCCGGTATCGGGTAGTCAGACTCCACGCCGGGCAATCTCCTCCAGTCGCCGCACCCGTTCCTCCGTCGGAGGATGGGTGCGGAACAGGCCGCTGATGCCACCCGCCCTCAGCGGGTTCACGATGGCCAGGTGCGCGGCGCTCGGGTTCAGGTCCATCGGTCGGCGGCGGGCTTCGGCCTCCAGCTTCTTCAACGCCGAGGCCAGGGCATGCGGTTGCCCGCTGATCTCCGCTCCCAGCCGGTCTGCCCGGTATTCTCCGGCCCGGCTGATGGCCATCTGGATCAGCATCGCCGCGACGGGAGCCAGGATCAGCATCAACAGGCCACCCACCAGTCCGCCACGGTTGTCGTCTCCGCCGAACCAGAAGCCGAGACGCGAGAGCATCACGACGGCCGCGGCCAGGGTGGCGGCCACGGTTCCGATCAGCATATCCCGGTTCTTGATGTGCGCAAGCTCGTGTCCGAGCACTCCCGCCAACTCGTCCGCGCTGGCGACCTGAAGCATTCCCTGGGTGACGCATACCGCTGCGTGGGCGGGGTCGCGGCCGGTGGCAAAGGCGTTCGGCTGTGGCGACGCGGAGATCGCCACGGCCGGCATCGGCAGTCCGGCCCGCTGCCGGAGGTCGTCCACCATGTCGTACAGCCCGGGAGCCTCGTGCCGCTCGAGAGGGCGCGCCTTGTACATGCGAAGCACCGCACGATCCGAGAACCAGTAGGCGCCGAAGTTGAATACGGCCGCAAAGGCCAGCGCGATGATCATGGCCGTTCGCCCACCGAACCACCCGGCGATCGCCACGAACAGCGCCGTCATGAGGGCCATCAGGCCGAACGTCTTGATATAGCTCATTCACCCACCTCCAGGGGGGCAGGAATCTACTGCTAGAAGTTCCAGTCCCGGAAGAGCATCAGTCCATACGTCCGGCGGCTGTACGAACTGAACGAGTAGCCGTACGACGCGTATCTCTTGAACCGGTCCTCCGTCACGAACTCGAGCCGCCAGTGGGTCGAGAACGCCCACTCGAGACCGAACCCGGGCAGCTGCCCGCCCAGCGGCTGGGTCGCGCTCACGAACAGGTCCGGTGTAAGGTAGCGACCGATCTCCAGTTCCGTGCCGTACAGCAGGTTCGTCGTGTTGCCGGATTCGATCGGACCCGCCTGCCCGGTGGACCGGATGTCGAAGTAGTCCACCAGCCCCACGCCGCTCACCAGCACCTGCGAGAACTGATTGCTCACCGTGCCGAGGAGACTCTCGCGAACCAGCGACGCCGCGAACTCTCCTCCTTCCGTGCCGGCACCGAGGCAGGCGGTCGAGAACAACAGGAAGCAGACCTCGTCCGCCCCCGGCAGGGGTGGATCGCTCGACGTCTGCAGAGTGGGCGCCGTGGCCGTTCCGCCGATATCCACGGTAATCGTCACCGGGCCGAGGTCGGAGCGAGTCTGATACTCGGCCTGGATGTCCAGGTTGGGGTCCATGCCGGGTGCCCCGGTGAACGTGATGGAGCCCCCGGCAATCTGGAGCTGACGGGAATACAGGCTCGACAGATCCGTCCCCGACCCGGACACGTAGCGGTACTTCCCTCGCGCCAGGTTCAGGGTGCCGAATGCGACCAGGTCGCCGAGAGCCCGGTCCATCTGAACGTCCAGGGTCCCCGCGAGTTCCACCTCCAGTGCCTCGGATCGCATCCAGAAATTCGGGCCGATGCCGATCTCGGCATCCATGCGCAGATTCTGCATGAACGGATTCTGGGCCCTCTCGAACAGGCGCTGCTCCAGCACTAGAGTCGTGTCGATCAAGGCCGAGACCATCGGATCCGTCAGGTCCACGGCCTGTCGCATGCGCATGAAGCGCTCCGCACGGACCTGGCCCTCGGATATCCTGAATGTCCCGGTCAGTTCGGGCGAGCGGAATGAGCCGCCGAGGTGACCCCGTCCGTCGAGCAGGAACTCGGCCATGCGTCGGTCCATCGCCTTGAACCGGTCCATCACGATCGTGAGATCGAACCCGAGGTCCGTGGGCTCCTGTGTATCGATCGCCCCGAGCAGCGTGGCGCTGCCGCCGGCCGACGACCTGAGCCGACCCGCCTCCACCACGGCCCGGGTTCCATCGAACGAGAGCGAGGCGGTGACATCCTCCAGCCGGATGCCGAGGTACGGCACCGCGGCTCCGGCCTCGCTCAGAGTGGCGGCGCCGTCGAGGCGCAGGGCATCCGGCTCGCCAGAGAACTCGATCCGGCCGGCCGCGAAGCCCTCCACCTCGCGGAGGCTCGTGAACACCAGTTCCAGCGGCTCCATGGGCAGGCTGTCGGCCTCTACCACCAGGCGGAGCGGGTTCGGTGAGAGCCGGTGCTCCCGCTCCCTCAAGGCGAGATCCGTGAGGATCGACCCGTCGAGCCGGCCGAGGAGCGTACCGTTTTCGTGCAGACTGATGCCAAGGGTCATTCGGCCGTCGGCGTAGTCCGAATCACCCTCGAGACGCTGGTACTCGAACCCGTGGAAGGCGGGGTCGGAAACGTCAAATGCCACGTCCCAGACGGGAGCATTCGCCGTACCCCTGAGGTGTCCTTCCGCGTTCAGCACCCCCCGGTACTCGAGCTCTTCGTCTGGAATTCGCGACAGGCGGGCGAGGTCGAACCCGCGAATCTCGACATCGAGGTCCGCGACGCCACTGTCCGGAACCGTTCCTTGGACCCGCAGGCCAGCTCCGTCCTCGCCCTTGAGGTACAGGCCGTCGGAAGATATGCCCGCGTCCCCCCACACGATCACCGCAGGGCCATCCAGCGTCATGCGGTCGGGCCCGAGTCCGGCAGACAGCCTCTCCAGCTCGAATCGCTTCTCGGCTTCCGCCCACAGGATCCGGGCATGGGCATCGAGCTCGAGGCTGGAACCCCGTCGCGCGTACATGTCCACCTCGCTCCGGGTAGAGTCCTCGCGGACCCACAGGACGTCGACGCTGTCGAGAGTGGTGCCGCTTCCCGTCAGCTGCCACACGGTGGCGCTGGCGGCCAGCTGGTCCAGCACGCGCGGGTCCTCGACATCGACCGTCAGGACCACCGAGTCCGCCCGTATCTGGCCATAGCTCACCTCCCGGCCGTGCAGGCGGCCGCCGAACTCGAAGTCCTGGAGGTTTCCGGACAGGATGCCCAGCGCCTGCAGGGACCCGGCGATCGTGTCGGGCGGCTCGCCTGCCGCAGGCTCGACCGCCCCCTCCTCGACGGCTTCGTCCCCCCGAAACGCGGCGAACAGGCCCTCGAGGCTCGTATCCTGGCGAGCCGGATTGCGGCCGGGAACGATCCACCGATTCCACGACGAGAGGTTCGGCGCATCGACATCCAGGATCAGGGACCCGCTGGTCTCCTCGGCCAGCCCGAACGTACCTCTACCCCTGACCCGGCCGGCGTCGGTCTGGATGGCGAACGTGTCCGCGACCGCCAGCCCATCGGAGACCGTGAAGCGGAGGAGGCTGGAATCGACCCGCGCCCCCTCGATGAGAGACTGCAGGATGGTCAGGTCGAACGTGGCCTCGAGCGTGGCCGGGTCGGTGCCTACTCCGAGTACCCTTCCCTCTACGGCCAGCCGCGTGGATGGCGCCTGCTCGACCCATTGCCGGAGCTGGATGTCCCGGGCGGTCAGTCGCGCGTCGTAGCGCCGGTCTTCGGCCATGAGGTCGAAACGACCGTCGAAGTTCACGAGTCCACGCGGAGTGCGCAGGTCGGCGATCACTCGCAGGTCAGAGAACAGGCCTCGCGCCGACAACGGACCCCGCACGTCTCCCACCAGTTCCACATCGGGCGGTGCGTAGGGCTGCAGGGCAGCCAGCGACAGCGGATCTGCCAGGATCTCGACCGTGACGCCCGGCTCGTCCTCCAGGACTACGCTACCTGCCCCGGACATCTGCGATGACGGTCCAGAGGGTAGCTGGTGCGCCAGGTTCGTGTCGAAATCGAACCACTGGCCCACCGTCCCCGTCAGGGTGGTACGGCCGTCAATCCGGCCCTGCAGCAGGTGCGTGATGCCGACGACCGCCGTCCAGCGGGGCTCGAACGACAGGAAGGTGAGTTCGAGATCCTGCATGTCCCGGGGCTCGACGATGCCGAGCCCACCGGCGGCCGTCACAAACGACGGACTCACGACCCTGTCGAGGTCCGTGAGCGTCAGGTCCGCTCGGATCTGCATCAGGTCCAGGGGCCCCGTCCCGGTCACCGCCCCGGTGATGTACCCCTCGATCAGGGAGTCGCGTGCCAGGATCTCGTCCACGAGGCCCAGGCGAAGCGGCTGCAGAAGAAGGTCGAGGCTCTCGAAACGAGGCATGGTCTCGAGGGCCAGCACGAACGATCCGCGAACCCTCGAGTCACCCGACCGGGCGTCGGCGCCCGAGACGTCGACCACGATCACCTCGCCCCTCGTCCACAGGTCGATCCGGGCCGGGCCACTGGCCTGCCTCGGCATCGGCACCGGCAGCCACCGGAGGTCGGCCAGTTCGATCGGGGCGGCGTCGAGCCCGAACCGGAACTGGTCCGGGTCGCCCGGTACGATCCAGCCGGAGCCCGCCAGTGTGCTTCCCTCGGTCTCCAGCGTCTCGATCTCGACCGCGATCGTGTCCCGGAACGTCGCGGTCCCGTCGAACCGACGGACGTCCAGGGTCTGGGTAACGACCGACGCGAAGGTCGCCATTCCCTTGGTCTCGATGCGGAAGGGCCGGACCGGATCGACGATGCGCAGAAGCGGGAATCCGGCGGACAGCGAGTCGAGACGGATCTCCCGGACCCAGCGACCGGGACCGGTGCGGACGACACGCCACAGCTTGTCGCCGCGCAACCCCTGCGCGACCAGTGAGTCCCGCTCCGCGCCGCGCTCATCCGCAGCCCACGGAGTGGTGACCAGCAGGCTGCCACGCCGGATGTTGAGATCCGTCAGCAGCACCTTCGTCCGGCCGGGCTTGCGGGTCGAGTCGGAGACCGCCGCGGAATCCGGCAGTAGCTCGATCTCGGAGGGATCGTCTCCGAACAGGCGATCGAAGTTCCAGTTGCGGTCTTCGGCCTGGAGCAGCGATATGCGCGCGTGCTCCACGGTGACGTTGCTGAATCGGTAGGTCCCGATCAGGAAGCCGAGCGGGTTGTAGCTCACCCGCACGCTGTCCAGCTGAACGAACGGCGTTCCGTCGGACTCGAGCATCTCGAAGTGGGCCAGGTGGATCCTGGTGAGCATGTTCCCGCCCAGGATCGGCCCGACGCGCACCTCGCCGTTGACCACGTCTGCCAACAGATGTTCGATCTGGTCCGCCACCACGGAACGGCCCACGACCGTCTGGCTGAGCAGAAGAACGGCTCCGGCTGCCGTGAGACTGGCAAGACCAATGAGGACGGCCAGCGAGCGCCCGATCACCTTGGTGAGGTGCCACCAGCGCCGGGGCATGCCGAAGGGAGTTCCGAACTCGCGCTCCCGCGCCCGTCGCTCCCGGCTTCTCATCGCCCCGGCCACGTCAGAACGCCTCACCGATCGAGAACTGGATCCGCATCCGGCGCCAGATCTCGGTGAGTGTCGACGGGTCGTCCCAGGTGAACGGATCGTACACCACGGGGTCCTCGACCTCTTCGATCGAGCCGTCTTCCAGGACTACCACCACCGGTTTGAGGCTCGAGCCCGTGGCGTTGTACCCGATATCGAGGCGTAGCGGACCGACCGGGCTGCGGAAGCGGACCCCCGCACCCGGGGTGGCGACGATCGCATCGCGGTCGTCCACCGTTTCCCAAACCTGGCCGATGTCCACGAAGCCGGCCAGCGTCCACCGGTCGCCAACGCGGAACCGCGCCTCGACACTCCCCTCGAATACTGCGTTCCCGCCCAACGGACGCTCGTTGAACGCGGTAGGCGGAACGCTCTGCGCGCACTCCGAATAGTCGACGTACGCGCCGCAGTCCGCCTCCTCCAGCACCAGCACCGTCGGCCCCAGGAGGTTGAGACCGAAACCGCGGACGCTCTGCGGCCCACCTGCGAAGAAGCGCTTCTGCGGATGCACGATCGCGTCCGACGTGACGTCCCCTTCGAATATATTGCCGGAGTATGGCAGGATCGCACCGGTCCTCAGGTGAGCCCCGATGACTATCTTCTGCGCTGCCTGTCGGAAGACGGCGCCGTCAATCGTGCCCCGGGTGTACTGGTAGTCGGACAGCGTCAGGTCGCCGGCATTTTCGAACTCGACCGCCACGTACCATCCCCGCGTGGCGGCGAACGGGTTGTCGGTTCGATCGTAGGACCAGAGGGCGGTGATCGGAGAGAGCCAGTTCGCTTCGGACAGGACCTCGATGTCTTCCGGATCGCACACGCCGAAGTTGACGCAGAAGTAGATGTCGGCCGACTCCTCGGCAAACGACGTGAGCGCCGGCTGATAGCCCAGGGTCAACTGCATGTTGCGCTGCAGGCGCCGGCTGAAGGACAGCTGCCCGCCGACGGCGTTTCGCACGTAGAGGTCAGGCACGGTCTCCCGCTCGGCGAAGACGCTTCCGCGCAAGCTGTTGCGCCCATCCGAGAACACCGGCTGTTCGAAGCCCACGTCGAGCAGGTAGTTGAGCTCCTGGTAGACCTCGTTTTCGCTCACGTCGGTGCACGGAAACTGACCCTGCAGCTCGCTGGCGAGCAGGTTGGACACGCGTCCGGTGATCCTGAGGATGCGAGCACCGCCGAGAAAGTTCCTGTAAATCAGGCTGGCCTGGCCCTGCACGCACTCGTCTGTCTGCAGCCCCGCGCCCGCCTCGATGGATCGCTTCGGGGCAGGCGCCACATCGACACGCAGGTCGATCAGAGTGTCCGTGTCCGGCCGGCGCACCGAAGAGATGTTGGCCCAGCGAAGCGCCTGCAGGCTATAGAGGCTGCGCTGGCTCTCGAGAATTCGATCCCCGCTGAACCAGTCTCCGGACTCGAAGCGGAGCAACTCCCGGATCACCCCGTCCCCGACGTCGCCCGAGCCCGCGATGATGACCTCACCCACTCGCACACGCGGCCCGGGCTCGACCCGCAGGGTCACATCCGCCTGGAGTGACTCACTCGGGATGAAGTACTCGCGCAACACCTGGGCCTGGACGTAACCGTCTTTGCGCAGCCGCTCGGCGAGCCTCCGCTCGCCCTCACCCAGGGCCACCAGGTCGAGTGGATCTCCCACGCTGAGCGGAAGGTCCTCGGCCACCGCCGCGGAGTCCAGGAATTCCTCTCCACCCATGACCTCCAGGGTCCGAATCCGGGTCGGCTCCCCTTCGACCACGTTGAACTGGATACTGACCCGGTCCCCGTCTCTCGATACCGTCGTATCCACCGTCGCCGCCCGGAATCCACGCTGGCGGTAGTAGAGCCGCAGCCGGAGCACGTCCAGTGGCAGCTCCCCCTCGTCCAGGTATTCCCGGATGTGCGCCATGCCCCAGTCCGTCAGCGGACACAGCGGAAGCGGGAACACGAACAGGAAGGTCCGGCAACGCGTCGCGCTCGTCAGGATGGCGCCGCCGAGGTCGCCATCCGGGAACGCCTCGTTCCCTTCGAACGTGATCTTGACTACTTCCGGATCGGCGAACGTCTGGCTGGCGGCGTCACTCGGTCCCATCGCCACGAGAGCGACACCCATCGCGATCGCGCGCCAGGCGGTCCTCACTTCCGCGGGGTCTCCTTCGTATCGGATCTCAGGCGACTCATGAGCCACGCGCCCAGGCCTATCAGCCCGATGCTCAGGATCTGCGCCAGGGAAAGCGTCCCGAAGAAGCGGTCGTCCTTGGCCCGGAAAAACTCCACGAACAACCGCTCGCATCCGGCGAGAACGAGCCACAGGGAGAACAGCCACCCGGCTCGCTTATCGCGAAACCGGAGCCGCCACAGGACGAAGAAGATCACCAGCGAGATGCCGGTCTCGAAGAGCTGCGTCGGATAGACGGACAGGACCTGGCTATCCGGAATCTCCGCGGGGATGTCCACCCCGAAACCGCGCCGAAGGTTGCCGGCCGTAGAGGGCGGCTGGCCATTCGGGAACGCGATCCCCACCCAGCTGTCGGTGGGCCGGCCGTAGTCATCTCCCACCAGGAAGCACCCTACACGGCCGAGGGCGTACGACAGGGCAAGTCCCGGGGCAGCGACATCAGCCATCGCGGCGATGTTCTGACCTCGGCGGCGGAGCATCCAGATCACTCCGAGCGCCCCCCCGATCAGCCCGCCGTACCATACCAGGCCCGATCGACTGGTGAGCATGCCGATCGGGTCCTGGACGGTCAGTGGCCAGTTCAGGAGGACGTAGTAGATCTTCGCCCCGAGGATGCCTCCCACCAGGGCTCCAAGCAGAATGTCGCCCGCGAGCTGCTCGTCCTTGCCCTGCCGTTTGAGTTCCACCCGGATCACCTGGTAGCCCGCCAGGAATGCGATCGCCATCATCACGCCGAACGAGGTGATCGTGAATTGGCCCAGGACCGGCAGGTTGAGCGTGATCAGTTCCGGATACATGTCTTGCTTTCGGTTCGCGTTACGATAGGCCCGGAAACGACAGGGCCGGATCGGCGTTGAGGTCCAGCCCATCACTCTGGCCCGCCGCCAGGCGGTACTCGGCGAGCCGGGCCACCATCGCCGCGTTGTCCGTCGACAGCCTCGGCGACGGGGCGAACATGCTGCCGGCCGGTTCGAGAGCGGCTGCCAGCTTCTCGCGAAGCGGACCGTTCCGAGCCACCCCTCCGCCCAGCAGGACGCGCCGGCACCCCGTGTGTTCGACCGCCCGCATGGTCTTCGTCACGAGGACGTCCACTGCGGCTGCCTGGAACTCGGCCGCGATGTGGGCGCGCGCCGCATCGAGGTCTCCGGTCCCGGCTTGCTCGATCTCCGCGATCAGCAGCGAAGTGGCCGTCTTGAGTCCGCTGAACGAGAAATCGAAGTAACCGGCGTCTCCCGGACTCTCACGAGTCGAGAGCATCGGGCGCGGCAGCCCGTACGTGCCTGCCAATCCCTGCCGAGCCAACTTCTCGATCTCGGGGCCGCCGGGAAAGCCCAGACCGAGGCGCCGCGCCACCTTGTCGAAAGCCTCGCCAACCGCGTCGTCCCTGGTACTGCCCAGCAACTCGTACGTCCCCCACTCCGGCGCGTACAGGAGAAGCGTATGACCGCCCGAGACGAGGAGGGCGACGAACGGTGGGGTGGCATCGGGAGACTCGAGCGAGTTCGCGTACAGGTGTGCCTCCATGTGGTGCACCCCCACCACCGGGAGCCCGAGCGCGTAGCCAAACCCCTTGGCCCAGTTCAGTCCGACGAGGAGAGCACCCACCAGTCCGGGGCCCGCGGTAACCCCTACGCCGGCCAGGTCCCCGGGTTTGATTCCCGCTTCATCCAGCGTCTGCGCCACGACTCCGTCGATGTGGACCAGGTGCTGGCGCGCGGCAATCTCCGGGACGACACCACCGAAAACCGCATGCGCGTCCTGGGAGAGAATGACGTGGCCGGTGACCCGACCCTCAGAGACCACGGCAGCGGACGTCTCGTCACACGACGACTCGATCCCGAGGACGGGTCCGCCCCGGAAGCTCATGCCTCACGAACCTTCCGGTCTGACCGTTACCTCTTCTGGTCGCGACGAAGCCGACACGAACCCACCCGTGCTCAACTCCACCACCACGGGCGCCAGTTGGGGGCCCGCCGGTACGGCGTCCACCTGCACCGTGACCCAGGATACCGAGTCGAGTTGCCGTTTTACGGCGGCGGCCGCGCCTCGCACCACGACATCCACCGAATCGGGCTGAATTCGCACCCGGTCTGCCGCAGGACCGGTGGCTCGAACCGGCAGCCGGACCTGGCGCACGACGAGAGAATCCACCGGAACGGTAACCAGCACGCTGGGCGGGTAGATCTGGATACCGCGTGTCCCCGCCGGAACTTCCAGGGGGACGTCCCGCATGACCGCGTGCTGCAGCTCCTCGAGCGAGACCCTGCGCGTGGACACCTGGAGGATGGTCTCGACCTGGGACGCGCCCCCGCTGACCGTCACACTGTCCGGCTCGACGAGCAGAGGCCTCATCACGGTGAAGCCCATGGCGGGAACCGTGACGAGGTCCGCGATCACGGGGACCCGGCGCTCCGCCAGCTGCTCGAACTGCAGCTCGATGGAGGTCGGTACGACCAGCGTGGCGCGCACACCCTGGTCCCGATCGTAGACGACCTGATCCGGACCCAGGGTCACTCGCATGACGGGACCGGTTACCTCACGGATGCCGATTCGGACCTCCGGGTCGTTGCCGATCAGGGCCAGCAGATCACGATTGCGGCCCTGAAAGGTGGTGGCGACCTCACGGGGCGCATCCAGCAGGACCCAGGCGGAATCCTGGACGTCGATGACGAGACGGGTCAGCACTTCCTGCGACTGTCGCTCCCCGGCCGTGAGGTCGAGCCACAACAGGAAGACGATGAAGAACGCACCGAGCTTGTACGGCCAGTGGTTCCGCAACATCGCTTGCCAGTTCACCGTTCGACCGGCCCCATCAGCTGTCGGGATCCTGGCGCTCGAACCAGCGGCGCGTGGGATCCACACGGTTCACGTCGCCCGCCACCCGCACTTCGACGGCCCCCCCCTCCCGGAGGCTGTAGCCCGCGGGGGGGTACTGTCCCACGATCCTGCCCGGCGCCTCGAGCGCCTGCGGATCGTAGGTGATGGCCCCCAACTCGAGGCCCGCCCCGGACAGGGCGCCCTGTGCGTCATCCACGTGTCGGCCAACCAGTTCAGGCACCTGAACGACGGGACGCCCCTCGCTGACCACCAGCGTGACTTCGGCGGGCACCGCCAGCTCCGTACCTGCCTCGGGACGCGTCTGGACGGCCTTGCCCCCTTCGAGCGTATGCGTCGTCCGCTCGATCGCGACCTCGTACCCGAGCCGCTCCAGCACGATGGCCGCCTGCCGTTCGGATAGGCCCGATACGTCGGGAAGCACGTGAAGTTCTGGGCCACGGCTGAGGGACACGTAGATCGGCGCCCCGGGCCTGGCGTACTGCCCGGGCAACGGGTCCTGCGACAGGACGGCACCCTCCGGGGCCAGGTGATGGGTCACACCCGAGCGAACCGTGTATTCCAGGCCGATCCGATCCAGCCGGCCCTGCGCCTCGTCTTCCGTGAGACCTACCAGTTCGGGCACTTTGACGAGGGACGAATCATCCTCGACCCGCCCGCCCGGAAACACCCACTGCGCGGCCGCCAGATAGCCCCCCCCGAAGAACGCCGCCACCACGACCGCCGAGATGAGCCACCGGCCCCAGCGCCGACCGCCGCCAGCGGCCGCCACGACTTGCGTCTCGTGTTCCCTGGAGAACAGCTCGGACAGGGTCTGCGTGCGCGGCGGAGCCGCGGCAGCCGCCGTACCATCCGGCAGCTCCCTCTGCTCGGGAACGTCGCTCGATGCCTGTTCTTCCGGCGGCGGACCTGAAGCCCGCTCTCCGCCCCTGGCCCCCCGACCGCCGCCCAACCCGCGGCGCCGCCTGTAGCTCATCCTGTCGTTCCCCTTTCGTCCGGGCCCTGAGCGGCCTGCTAAGAACGTCTCAGTCGGCTCGCGAACGCTCCGTCGGTGTCCCACTTCCACGGCAACACCCGCAGGTCGCCGTTCTCATCGATCGCTTCATCGGGTACCCACATTGGCCCCGGCGGCTCCCTTCCGAAGTCGCCATGCCGGGCCAGAAAGCTCTCGACCTGCTCCTCGTTCTCCTCCGGCTCGAGAGAACAGGTCGCGTACACGAGCAGTCCTCCAGGCTCGACCAGGACCGCCATCGCATCCAGCAACTCGCGCTGCAGCGCCACGACTGAATCGAGCCTTTCCTGGTCCACGCGCCACCGGGCGTCCGGGCGGCGGCGCAGCACGCCGGTTCCCGTGCACGGTGCGTCGAGCAGAACCGTTCGCGCGCCGGCGATCGCTGGTGCACGCGCGTCCGCCCTGAGCAGGTGAATATCCAGCCCGAGCCTGGCGACCGGTTCACGCAGCCGGTCTAGCCGGCGACCACTCAGGTCGGCAGCCACAAATGGACGGGCACCCCGGGCCCTCGACGCCAGGGCGAGAGTCTTTCCACCCGGTGCCGCACAGGCATCCAGAACGGGGCCCATGCATCCATCGCCCACGTAGTCTACCACCGCAGAGGCGGCGGGGTCCTGCACGACACACGGGAGACTCCCGAGCACTTGCTCCGGCCGACCCTCACGGACGCGGAACATCGACTTCCAGCCAGGCTCGGCCACCAACCGGACCCCTGCGATCGGCGTGAGGTCATCGTCCGAATCCGCATCTGCGTCCAGCAATCGCACCGTCACCGGTGGAGCCCGGTTATCATTCTCCACCAGACGCCGAACCGAGGCAAGCGGCCAGCGCGACAGCCAACGATGAATCAGCCAGCGGGGGTGCGATCCCCACGTCGCGAGATACCCCTCGGGATCAGCATCCGCATCGGGAAATGCCGTCGCCTGTGGCCCTTCCCTCGCGGCTCGACGCAGGACCGCATTCGCCAGTCCGCTGACCTTCGGGCCGACGGTTCGCTTGAGTCCTTCGACCGTCTGGTCGACGGCTGCATGGTCAGGTACGCGGGTCTCGCGCATCTGGTACAGACCAAGGCGCAGCCACTGGAGTACGCGGGGATCCAGGCGACGGATCGGCCTGTCGAGCAGCAGACCCAACTCGGCATCCAGGCGGGAGCGCAGGCGGATCGAGCCGTACGCCAGTTCGAGCGCCAGGCCGCGATCGTCCGGCTGGAGACCCGACAGACGACGCGACGCGGCGTGATCGGCGAACTCGCCGCGATCCACGTCGCACAGGGTGTGAAATGCGGCGAGGCGGGGGCCCTCCCCCGACCCCTCCCGTTCCTGGTTCAATCCAGCATGCCTGTCGACGGGCTCGAGGGTACGCCCCATTCTCGCACCGGCATGCGACCCGCCAGCCACGCAGCTCGCCCGGCCTCGACTGCCTGGCGCATGGCGTGCGCCATGAGCACCGGGTCCTCGGCCGCCGCCAGCGCCGTGTTCATGAGAATGCCGTCCACCCCCTGCTCCATGGTCTCGCACGCATCGGAGGCCGTCCCGACCCCCGCGTCCACGATCACCGGAACGTCCAGCCGGCTCTTGAGAATCCGGATGTTCACGGGGTTGAGCAGTCCCAGTCCGCTCCCGATCGGAGAGGCCAGGGGCATGACGGCCGCGGCACCCGCATCCTGGAGCTTGAGAGCCGTGATCAGGTCGTCGTTCGTGTAGGGCAGCACCGTGAAGCCCTCTGCCACCAGCGTCCGCGTCGCTGCCAGCAACGCTTCCGTATCCGGAAGCAACGTCTCCTGGTCCCCGATCACCTCGAGCTTTACCCAGTCACTGAGTCCTGCCTCGCGTCCCAGTCGGGCGTACCGCACCGCATCCTCCTCGGTATAGCACCCGGCGGTGTTGGGCAGGAGGAAGAACTCCTGCGGGTCGAGGTGGTGCAGCAAGCTCTCTTCTTTCGAGGCGTCCAGATCGACGCGACGCACCGCTACGGTGACCATCTCCGCGCCCGAGGCCCTCAGCGCCGCTACCGTCTGCCGGGCGTCTCTGTACTTGCCGGTGCCGACGATCAGACGCGACTCGAATGTCCGTCCGCCGATCGCCAGGGGGTTCGGATCCGCCGCCAACCCGTTTCTCATGACCGTACTCATGTGTCGACTCGATACTCCTGTATGTGACTCAACCGCCGCCCACGAAGTGGACGATCTCGATTCGATCTCCGTCCCGCAGGGCCACCTCCGCGATCTCGGTTCGCCGGATGATCTGTCGGTTCAGCTCCACGACCACCAGTCGCCCGTCCAGCTCCAGGTCCTCCAGGAGTCCGGCCACCGTGTGGCCGTCGCTGACCTCCCGGTCCTTACCGTTGACTTCTATGCGAAGCATACGCCCTCGCCCTCCTGTTGAGCGCACAGTTCGATCAGGCGAAGGGCCTCCTGCACGGGATTCTCCGCCTGCCAGACTGCGCGAATCACGGCGATCCCGCAGGCCCCTGCCTTCAGCACCTGTCGCGCGTTGCCCGATTCGATTCCCCCGATTCCTACCACCGGCACGCCTGCTTCGAGGCACGAGGCCACCAGCGCGGGTCCGGCTGGAGCCCGACCCGGGTGTGTGGCGGTCGAGAACACCGACCCGGCTACCACGAAGTCGGCGCCTTCGGCCGCCCTCTCAAGGGCCTCACCGGCCGAGTGCACGGATGCCCCGATGGCGAAACGCCCTTCCCGAAGCCGGTGGACTGCGTTCACCGGAAGAGAGCCCGTGCCCAGCTGGACGGCCTGAGCTCCCGAGGTGAGCGCCACATCGACCCGGTCGTTGATCACGCACCAGGCGCCGGATTCGGCAGCGGAGTCTCCGAGCCTCACGGCCAGCCGATGGAGATTCCGACCGTCCGTGCGGCGCAGCCTCAGGTGAAGTGCGATCCGTTCGCGGCCAGCAGCCATCAGGTTCCCGGCATTCGCCACGAACGAACGAGCTTCTGCCACTTCGTCCGTCGCGATTACATGGAGGAGCGGGACGTTCACTCGAACGATTGGCCCTCCGCCACGCCCCGGCCATTGATCCAGGACTCCGAGGTCATTCGGGGACGACCCGCCGGCTTCACCTCGCGCAGCCGAATCGCGCCCGATCCCGTGGCCACCACAAGCCCATTCCTGGCATCGGCAGCGAGCACGCTGCCCGGAGGCCCCGAGCCATCGTACGAATCCGCTTCCGGGCCAAACACCTGAACCGCCTGCTCTTCGAGTGTGGTCCAGGCTCCGGGCCACGGATCGCATCCGCGGATCCACCGATCGAGCTCGCCAGCCGGAAGCCGCCAGTCCAGCCGGGCACCCTCCCTGCTCATCTTCGGAGCGTCGGTGGCGTGCTCGTGGACCTGCGGTTCCTCGCGCAAGACTCCCGCTTCCATCTGTGCGAGGGCCTCGACCAGGGCCGTTGCCCCGATCTCGGAGAGCATTTCGTACAACTCGCCCGCCGTCAGGTCCGGCGGCAGCTCGACGGCCACCCGGTACAGCACCGGCCCGGCATCCAGCTCGCGAACCATTCGCATGATCGTCACGCCCGAGTGCTCGTGTCCGCGGATGATCGCCCAGTTGACCGGCGCCGCCCCGCGAAGCTCGGGCAGCAGCGAACCGTGGACGTTCACAGAACCTCGCGGAGGAAGGGTCAGCACCTCCTCGGTGAGGATCTCGCCGTAGGCCGCCACGACCGAGATCTCGGGATCCAGGTCTCGCAGCTGGGCCAGGAACGCCTCTCCCCGGGGCTTCTCCGGCTGGAGAACGGGGATGCCCTCTTCTTCCGCCACGGTCTTGATGGCCCCGCTCCGAACGGCACGTCCTCGCCCGGCCGGCCGGTCCGGCTGGGTGACCACGGCCACCACCGCGTGTCCCTCTTCCTGGAGGGCTCGGAGAGACGGTACACCGAAGTCCGGGGTACCCCAGAAGAGGATTTTCATGTGCCGTCTCCGTCGACTCCGCGGTCGCGTTTCAGGATGAGCCCTGACGCCCGGCTTCGTCCGTCTTTGACCACTTCTTGAGCAGCATACGACGCTTGAGCGGACTTACGCGATCGATGAACAGGACCCCATCCAGGTGGTCGTTCTCGTGCTGGAGACAGCGGCTCAGGAGGCCGGTCGCCTCGATGCGCACGGGCTCTCCGTCCCGATCCAGGCCCTCGACCACCACCTGCCCGCTTCGCTCCACGACCTCGTCGAGCCCCGGAATGCTGAGGCAGCCCTCGACTTCCTTCTGCTTCCCCGTTGCCTCTACGATGCGAGGGTTCACCAGCACCCCGGGCGCGATCTCGTCCTCGCGCACATCGTAGACGAACACCCGCAGTGGGACGCCGATCTGGGGTGCCGCCAGGCCGATCCCGTCTTCCGCATACATGGTCTCGAGGAGGTCGTCCACCAGGGCGCGGATGTCGTCGTCGATCGTCTCCACTTCGCGGCACATCTCCCGCAACACGGGATCGCCCAGGTACCGTACCTCGCGCACGCTCACGTCCTTCGTGCCTTCCCCGCCGCCGGTCGTCAGCCTTCGGCCTGCGGGCCGCTCGCCTTGCGCCCCACCTTGGACCGCTCGATCTCGAGCCGGGTGTCATCGGCCGTCTTGATCGTCATGCGGTCGTCGGTGAGGTGTATGATCTTGCCGATGATTCCGCCGATGGTGACGACTTCGTC
This sequence comes from Gemmatimonadota bacterium, assembly GCA_023554435.1. GTDB lineage: Bacteria > Gemmatimonadota > Gemmatimonadetes > Palauibacterales > Palauibacteraceae > Benthicola. Next base: position 23,201 of record JAMJQV010000054.1, read on the forward strand.
GCCGCGGCTGAGGGACTTCACCATCTCGTCGTGAGACTTCTGTTGCTTCCGTTGCGGCCGGATGAGCAGGAAGTAGAAGATCAGGAAGATGGCACCGAACATGAATACTGTGCCGAACGGATTCGGCCCGGCCGCCGGCGTCTGCAGAAGTGAAAGGATCAGCACTGTTCGTCTCCTGGTGGCCCTTTCCCGCCGCGAGCGGGCGTGGCCTTGGGTGGTTCAGTTGTCTCACTCAGCCAAATAACTTAATGGATCAGGATCGGTATCGATCCAGCCAGGCATCCGCCCACGAGTCGAACTCGGAGGCCAGGACGGCCGCCCGGGCTTCGGCAGCCAGGTCGATCAGAAACGCCAGGTTGTGCAGTGAGAGGAGCCTCAGTCCGAGGAGCTCATCGGCCACGAACAGGTGGCGCAGATAGGCCCGCGTGTAGTTCCGGCAGCACTCGCATCGGCAATCCGGATCCAGCGGACGCCCGTCGCGAGCCAGGTCCGCTCGCTTCGCGTTCAATCGTCCGTCCCGGGTGAACGCCGTTCCGTTGCGACCGTTACGGGTCGGGGCCACGCAATCGAACAAGTCGATCCCGCGCCGCACGGCCTCGACCAGGTCCTCCGGATACCCGACTCCCATCAGGTAGCGGGGCAGCTTGGCGGGCATGGCGGGCTCGAGGACCTCCAGCATGGCCAGGGTCACGTCCTTCGCCTCTCCGACCGACAGGCCCCCGATACCGACACCCGGCCACTCGCCCGACTCGAGGGTGCGCTGGAGGGACTCCAGGCGCAGATCCTCGAACGAGGCGCCCTGGATGATGGGGAACAGGAGGCCCGGCGCGGCGCCCTCTGCCTCCAGGTCGGAATGTCGGGCCCGGCAACGGTCGAGCCACAGGATGGTGCGATCCAGGGCCTCGCGCGCCGTCGGACGGTCCGCCTGTCCGGGCGGGCACTCGTCCAGCGCCATCATGATGTCCGAGCCCAGAATCGACTGGATCTCCACGGCGCGCTCGGGAGTCAGGAGGTGACGGGACCCGTCGATGTGGCTCTGGAAGGTCACGCCCTCGTCTTCCACCCGGTTGATACGGGCGAGGGAGAACACCTGGAATCCACCCGAGTCCGTCAGAATGGGCCCGTCCCAGTGCATGAACCGGTGCAGTCCCCCCATCTCCCGCATCACCTCGGTACCCGGACGCAGGTTCAGGTGGTAGGTGTTCGCCAGGATGATCTGCGACCCGATCGAGCGCAGGTCCTCGGGCGTAAGCGATTTCACCGTACCCTGCGTGCCCACCGGCATGAAGCAGGGGGTCTGAACCTCACCACGCTCCAGCGCGAGCACCCCGGCGCGTGCCCGGCCGTCCACTCCGTCGATACTGAACCGCCCGTTCATTGCGCTCACCTCACACCACTAGCATGGCGTCACCGTACGAATAGAAACGGTAGCGCTGTTCGACCGCATGACGATACGCCTCCAGTACGTGATCACGCCCGGCCAGGGCGGAAACCAGCATCAGGAGACTGGATCGAGGCAGATGGAAGTTGGTCAGCAGTCCGTCGACTGCGCGGAACTGGTAGGGGGGGTGAATGAACAGGTTCGTCCAGCCTCCGGTCGCTTCGAACGAGCCGTCCGCGGCGGCCGCCGTCTCGAGCGTTCGGGCTGACGTCGTTCCGACGGCCCACACTCGTCGTCCCGCAGCGCGCGCACGGTTCAAGAGCCGGGCAGACCCTTCGGAGAGGTCATACCACTCGGAGTGCATCCGGTGATCTTCCACTCGAGCGGCGTCCACCGGCCGGAACGTTCCGACGCCCACGTGCAGGGTGACGGGAACCACGCTCACTCCGAGGGCCTCGATCTGCTCGATCAGGCCAGTCGTGAAGTGAAGTCCCGCCGTCGGCGCGGCGACGCTTCCCCTCTCGCGCGCGTAGACCGTCTGATACCGCTCGCGATCCGCCTCGACCCCCGGACGCCGGATGTACGGAGGCAGGGGGACTTCTCCGTGCCGTTCGACCAGTTCCCAGGGATCCAGGTCTCCCTCGAGCCGCACCCGCCGGCTGCCGTCCGCGAGGGAATCTTCGACTCGCACCGCAAACCCGTCGGCGACTTCCACCACCCGTCCCGGCTTCAGCTTGCCGCCCGGACGGACGAGGGCGCGCCAGGTTCGTCCCTCCTCGTCTTCCGGCAACGGGCGCAGCAGGAGGATCTCCGCCCTGGCCCCGGTCGGCTTGCGACCGAGCAGGCGGGCCGGGAATACGCGAGTGTCGTTGATGACGAGCGCATCGCCCTCGGCGAGGTAGCTGAGGAGATCGGGAAAGGCGCGATCCGCCATGGCTCCGGTCTTCCGATCGAGAACCAGGAGGCGGCTGTCCTCGCGTCGATCCGCCGGGTGGCTGGCTACGAGGTCTTCGGGAAGCGGATAGTCGAAATCGGCCGTGAGAAGCGCGGGCCGGCCTTCAGCTGTCATCCCCGAACAGTCCTGCCTGGGTCGAGGCCGCATCCGGCGGAAGCGCATATCCGAACCGTTCGAAGGCCCGCGGGGTCGCCACCCGGCCCCGCGCCGTGCGGTGCAGATAGCCGTTCTGGATCAGGTACGGTTCGTACACCTCTTCGAGGGTATTCGCGTCCTCTCCGACGGCTACTGCCAGCGAGCCCAGGCCGACCGGCCCGCCGCCGAAGTTCTCGATGATCGCTCGCAGGACCCGGGCGTCCATTTCATCGAGGCCGTACTCGTCCACGTTGAGCATCTCCAGGGCTCCGCGGGCCGTATCTCCGTCGATCCGGCCGTCCGACTTCACCTGGGCATAGTCCCGCACCCGGCGCAGCAGCCGGTTGGCGATCCGCGGTGTGCCCCGGGACCGGCGGGCGATTTCGATCGCTCCATCTTCGTCGACCGAGACCCCGAATATCTCCGCCGAGCGCTCTACGATCTGGTGGAGTTCCTCGGGCGGATAGTAGTTCAGCCTCTCGATGACCCCGAAGCGGGCCCGCATGGGCGCGGTGAGAAGCCCGAATCGGGTCGTGGCGCCCACCAGAGTGAACTGCTCGATCTTCATTGAGACCGTCTGGGCTCTCGCACCCTCGCTGAGCCTGATCTCGATCCGATAGTCCTCCATTGCCGGATAGAGATACTCCTCGATGACGGGACGCAACCGGTGGATTTCATCGATGAACAGGATGTCGCCGTGCTCGAGATTGGTCAGAAGACCGGCCAGATCGCCCGGCTTCTCGAGCACCGGGCCCGATGTAATCTTGATGTTCACATCGAGTTCGCGGGCCATCAGGATCGCGAGAGTCGTCTTGCCCAGGCCGGGCGGACCGAAGAACAGCGTGTGGTCGAGGGCTTCCTGCCGCTGCAATGCGGCTCGGATGTAGACGTCGAGCGCCTCCTTGACCTTCTCCTGTCCGACAAACTCTGCCAGCCGGTCAGGACGGAGGGAGCGCTCGTGCCCCTCTTCGCCATCCAGCGGCCGGGGAGTCGTGACTTCCACGCGTTCGGACATCGGGTTCTCCAGGGGTTCCATCAACAGCCTGCTAAAGGTGCCTGAGCGCCGTGCGGATCAGTTCCTCGGTTTCGGCGTCTCCGCCGATCTCTCGCCGCGCCGCCCTCAGGGCACTCTCGCTCTCGAGGTGCGTGTACCCGAGAGCCCTGAGAGCCTCGATAGCCCCCACGCCCTCCAGAGGCTCTTCCGCCGGACCGGCGCCGGCCATGGCCGCCAGGTCCTCCAGCTTGTCCGCGAGTTCCAGCGCCATGCGCTCGGCCGTCTTTCGGCCCACCCCGCTGACCATCTGCAGGGTCTCGTGTGCCCGGCTCCTCAGGGCACTCACGATTCGCTTCGCCGGCAGCGTGCCGATGATGGCGAGCGCCAGCCGCGGACCGACACCGGAAGCGCTCTGCAGCCGGAGGAACAGTTCCCGGTCGACCGAGCTTCCGAAACCGAACAGCTCCAGCGAGTCGTCCCGCGACACGAGAGCCGTATGCAGATCGACGTCGCTGCCGGGCTGCGGAAGCCCCTCGAACACACGGGAGGGCACGACGACCTCGTATCCCACACCGGCGACCGTCATGATCTCCACCCGGTCGCCCCGCACGGCGGTCAGCTCTCCCCGAATGCGGCTGATCACGGATCCGCCCTGAGCTGCGCCAGCGGGCCCGTGCCGATGATCAGGTGACAGAGGGCGGCGGCACAGCCGTCCGCGGCATCGGACGGTCGGGGCGGCTCTGCCAGCCCGAGGAGTTTCTGTACCATGAATCCCACCTGTGTCTTGGTCGCCCGTCCCGTCCCTACGACGGCCTTCTTGATCTCCGCCGGCGGGTACTCTGCCACCGGAATGCCGCATTCAGCCCCCGCCAGGAGGGCCACGCCGCGCGCGTGCGCGAGCACGACGGCGGTGCGGGGGTTCTCTCGGTAGAACACACCCTCGACCGCCATGCAGTCCGGCTGCAGCCGTTCGATCACGGCCTGTATGTCACTGTAGATGTGCAGGAGGCGAACGGCCAGATCGCCCTGCCTCGGCGAGCGGATGACGCCGCATTCGATGAGCCGGACATCGGTCCCCCGGCCTTCGACCACTCCATACCCGGTCGCCGTGGATCCTGGATCGATCCCCAGCACTCTCACGGAGATCTGACGCGGTGGCCGGGCGGCGCCGGGTCCGGCCCGGCGATCTCAGCCTTCGAGCGACGCGAACGCTTCGTCATCCACCTCGAAATTGGAGTAGAGCTTCAGAACGTCGTCCTGCTCTTCCAGCGCTGTGACCAGCTTGATCAGTTTCTCGGCTTCCCGTCCCTCCACCTTCACGGTGTTGGTGGGTAGCAGCGCCAGCTCGGCCTCCTCGAACTCGATTCCCTGCTCGCGAAGGCCGTCCTGAACCACGTGGAAATCGGCAACCGAAGTCGTCAGGTAGTGGATGCCGTCCTCGGTCCGCATGTCCTCGGCTCCGGCCCCGAGCGCCGACTCGAGAGCCACTTCCTCGTCGTAGCGCGTTCCGTCCAGATAGATCTGACCTTTCCGCTCGAACATCCACGCGACCGAACCGCTCTGCCCGAGGTTTCCCCCGCCCTTGCTCATGATGTGGCGGATTTCGGCCACTGTACGGTTGGTATTGTCCGTCACGCACTCCAGGAAGATGGCCACGCCGCCCGGGCCGTAACCCTCGTACGTGGTCTCCTCGAACACCATGCCCGGCAACTCGCCCGTGCCTCGTTGAACGGCACGGTCGATGTTGGCCTGCGGCATGTTCTCGGCTTTCGCGTTGGCGATCGCCGTTCGCAACCGTGGATTGAAGTTGGGGTCACCGCCGCCCTGGCGTGCCGCTACGGCGAGTTCCCGCCCCATCTTCGAGAACACCCTTCCGCGGGCCTGATCGTTGACCGCCTTCTGGCGCTTGATCTGTGACCATTTGCTGTGTCCTGCCAAACGTCTCTACTCCGTCTCTGGGCACCGCGATCAGCGGTGCTCTTCTTCCTTCCGGGCTTCCGCCTCGGCGATGATCTTCTGGGTCACATCGGCCGGGGCCGGTTCGTACCCGGAGAGATCGCGCGCATGTGCGCCCTTGCCCTGCGTCAGTGAACGCAGCGCCGTCGAATAGCGGTACATCTCCGCCTGCGGCACCTTCGCCTTGACGACCTGCCAGTGCCCGTCGGCCTCCATGCCCATGATGCGGCCCCGACGCTGGTTGAGATCGCCGATGACCTCGCCCATGAACTCCTCGGGCGTCCGGACTTCGACCTCCAGGATCGGCTCGAGGATGATCGGACGCGCGTCGCGGGCCACCTTCTGGAACGCCATCGATCCGGCGACCTTGAAAGCCTGCTCCGAGCTGTCCACCGCGTGGTACGACCCGTCGTAGCACTCCACGGCGACGTCCACCACCGGGTAGCCGGCGAGAATCCCACGGCTGAGGGCCTCCTGGACCCCCTTGCCCACGGCCGGCACGAACTTACTGGGGATCACGCCGCCCACGATCTTGCTGACGAACTCGAAGCCCTCTCCGCGAGTACGGGGCGCCAGCCGAAGCCAGCAGTCTCCGTACTGCCCACGGCCACCGGTCTGCTTCTTGTACCGGCCCTGGCCCTGGGCCTTCTTGGTGATCGTCTCGCGGTACGCGATGCGCGGGGCCTCCGTCTCGACGTTCACGCCGAATTTCCGCTTCAGGCGCTCCATCGCGACGTTCAGGTGCAACTCGCCGAGTCCGCGGGCGATCGTCTGGCCCAGCTCGGGGTCGAAGGCGGCGACGAACGTCGGGTCTTCCTCGTGCACCCGGTTCAGACCATTCGCCAGTTTGTCTTCCTCGCCGCGCGAGGCCGGGAAGATGGCAATCGCGATGTCCGGCTTCGGCCAGTCGATCGGGGCCAGCCGGAAGTCCTTGCCCTGGGCGCACAGGGTGTCCCCCGTGTGCGTGTCCTTGAGCTTCGCGACCACGCCGATGTCCCCGGCGTGCAGAACCTCGACCTCCGAGCGGCTCGCGCCATCGGGCGTCGCCGGATGCGTAAGGCGCTCATCGATCGAGTGGCCCGGATTGGAGGCTGTCATCCCCCCACGTACGGAACCGGAGAACACCCGGAAGTAGGTCAACTCACCCACCCGTGGCTCCTGCGTCGTCTTGAACACCATCGCGGTGAGCGGCTCCGAGTCCAGCGGCTTCAGTTCGGTCACCTCGCCCTTGGCGTTCGTGACCTCGACCGTGCCGGAGTCGGCCGGCGACGGCATGAGTTCAACCAGCTTGTTCATGATGGCGCGAACACCGTATCCGCTGTCACCCGAACCGCAGAAGATGGGGAACAGTTCGCCGCGCCACATGGCCGCCGACATGGCCGCCAGCACCTTCGCGCGATCGAGTTCCTCGCCTTCGAGATAGGCCTCGAGGAGCTCGTCGTCGGTGGCGGCAATGGTCTCGATCAATTGCTCCCGGTACTGCTCGACCGTGTCCAGCAACTCACCGGGAATCTCGGTCTCTTCGTACTCGCCCTTGGAGGAGCCGCCCTTGTAGAGGTGCGCCTTGTTCGAGAACAGGTTCACGATGCCCCTGAAGCTGTCGCCGGTGCCGATCGGCACCTCGACAGGGATCGCCTCTGACGACAGCGTGTCCCGAATCTGGTTGAAGCACTTCTCGAAGCTGGCGTTCTCCCGGTCCATCATCGACACGAAGAACATCCGCGGCAGGGAACGCTTGCTGCATGCCGCCCAGACCCGCTCCGTGCCTACCTCCACGCCGTTGGTGGCACTCACGACCATCAGGCCACCGTCCACGACTCGAACCGCGGCCTCCACCTCACCAAAAAAGTCCAGGTACCCCGGGGTGTCGATCAGATTGATCTTGGTGCCCATCCACTCGGCCCGCCCCATGGCCAGATTGATGGAAATGCCGTGATCTTGTTCTTCGGGAGTGAAGTCGGTGTGCGCGGTGCCATTCTCGACCGAACCACGCCGCGTGGTGGAACCAGCTATGAAGCACATGGCGTCCACGAGCGTCGTCTTGCCGCTGCCGCCATGACCGAGAACTGCGATATTTCTGATGTCGGAGGAACCGTACTCGGTACCCATCGCACCTCACCTCCTGTCAGGGGTTACGTCCAACGACCTCCACCGTGCGGTGGGGGGCCACATAGTAGAAAAGACGCCGCCCTCTGGAAAGGGGCGACGTCGACCTCAATCCGAGCCGCGATAACGTCGGCTCATGTCGTCCAGATACGCCCGCTCTCTCTCCGTCAGCGATTCGATTCCCGAGTCCCGAATCTTGTCCAGTATCCGGTCGACTTCGTCCAGGGCGTCCCCGTCCACCGGGCGGCTCTTCCGCCGCTCGTCCGTCCTCCGGGACCGATCCGCCGCGGACCGACCCTGCTCGACGCCCAGTTTCGTCCGGCGCGGGTTCATCCGACGCAGTCTGGCCTCGATCCGGTCGCCGTACCGCAGGTAGATCCAGGCGGTGGCTGCTCCGCCCAGGTGCGCCCACGTTGCCACCCCACCACCCATTTCGCCTCCGAGTGCCGATCGAGTGGCCAGCAGGTCGAGGACGATGATCACCCCGACGAGATACTTCACCTTGACGGGAATGATGAACCACAGGAGCACCCGCGCATCCGGCCACTTCATGGCGAACGCCAGCATCACGCCCATCAGGGCGCCCGAGGCCCCGATGACCGATACCGGCCCGATCCACCGGTAGAGCAGCACCGACGTCAGGGCGGCTCCCACTCCGCACAACAGGTAGAACTTCAGGAACTCCCGCCCTCCCCACGCCCGCTCGAGCGGCGGACCGAAGAAGAACAGGATCAGCATGTTGAAGAAGACGTGCCCGAACCCGTTCGCGTGCACGAACATGTAGGTGATCACGGACCACGGGTGACCGAACAGGTCGGGTGTGGAGAAGCCGAGCGTGTCGACGGCCCAGCGGAACGGGATCACACCCAGCACACTGATCAGGACGAAGAGCCCGAAGTTCGCGACCAGGAGCCGCTTGACCCAGAGAGTCAGAGAGTAGCCGAACAGGCCGCCGCCGCCCGGAGGCCCACCGTAGCCGCCGTCGCGCCCACGCCAGCCCGTCGGACCCTGCCAGCCCCCCCCCGTCGGGCGCCGAGCCCCGTAGTTGCGGTCGGAGAGGCCCATCAGCCGCGGTCCACTCCACCCGCTTGCCGCATGGCCGAGCGCGCGATCCTCTCGCACAGTTCGGGAAAACCGATTCCCGCGGCGGCCGCGGCCTTGGGCACCAGGCTCGTGGACGTGAGTCCGGGCAGGCTGTTGGCCTCGAGGCACGAGAACGACCCGTCCTCCGCCATCCGGAAGTCCACCCGACTGTAGGAATCCTGTCGGAGGGCCTCATAGGCCAGAACCGCCAGATCCTGCAGCCGCGCGGTCTGGGTGTCGGACAGATTGGCCGGCGCCTCGTACCGCGACAGGCCCTCGGAGTACTTGCACTCGTAATCGTAGATCTCGTGACTCGGGATGATCTCGACGGGTGGCAGGGGCTCGCCGTCGAGCACGGCCACGGTGAGTTCGCGCCCGGCGACGAACTCCTCGCACAGGATGTCGTCGTCGTAGCGGGCCGCCAGTTCCATCGCCGGCTTCACCTCGGCTTCCGTACGCACGACACTGAGGCCGACCGTCGACCCCCCGGACGCCGGCTTCACGACGAGCGGCAGGCCAAGCGCCTCGACGATCTCGCGGGGCCCTGCCGAGGCTTGCGTCCACTTCGGCGTCGGCACCCCGGCGTAGTCGAACAGCTCCTTGGAAATCCGCTTGTCGAAGGCCGCGGCGCTTCCCAGGCACCCGCTGCCCGTGTAGGCGATCCCGGCCAGGTCGAGAAGCCCCTGGACGGTGCCGTCCTCCCCGAACTCTCCGTGCAGCGCAAGGAACACGACATCGGCTCGCCGCACCGCGGGCAGGTCCGCCAGGGCCGCACCGACCGCAGAACTTCCGAGCCTCGCCAGGTCCTCGATACCGGGAGGATCCGCGCCTACGGCTCCGCCCAGCATCCTCGCTTCTTCCTCGGGCGGTACCGCCCCGTGCGCGGGATCCACCGCCACTACCTCGTGGCCCCGCTCGCGAAGCGCCGCCACCACGGCCCGGCCGGTGGCGAGCGACACGTTGCGCTCCTCGTTGGTCCCCCCCAGGACGACGGCCACCTTCATCGTTGCACTCATCCTCCCGTCCCGGGTGCCGGAGCCCGATCCACCAGGTCACCCATCCCGTTCTCCTCGAGCCACTCGTCGTTGAACACCTTGGACAGATAGCGTTCGCCCGTGTCGCACAGGATGGCCAC
>JAMJQV010000055.1 GCA_023554435.1 Gemmatimonadota bacterium
GGTTGACTTGGTCGTTGCGGGGTCGAAGCTTGCCAGAACCGCCAGACGGCGGGCATGAACTTACATGTCCCACCCGCAACCGGACAGCAAGATCGTACCCCGATTCTCGCCCGAACAGGCTCAGGAACTGGCAGCCCGCCACTACGGCATCCACGTCGTCGCTCGCGAACTGCCGAGCTACGTGGACCAGAACTTCCGACTCAGCGATCCGACGGGTGCGGACTGCGTTCTCAAGATCATGAACTCGGAGGAGAACACCGCCTTCCTGGACGCGCAGGTGTCGGCCCTGTGCCTCCTTCAGAAGAACCCGGGCCGGCTCGAAACTCCTGCCGTGGTACCCGACTCAACCGGCCGGTTCGTGACGAGGGAAGGGGTCCACGCGGTGTGGCTCGTGACGTGGCTCTCGGGTCAGCTCATGGCCGATGTCGAGGACGCGCCCCATGCGCTTCTCCACGATCTCGGACGAGGCCTGGGGGACCTGGATCGTCGGCTGGCGGGCTTCGACGACCCCGCAACGCGACGCATCTATCCCTGGGACCTCAGGAACGCCCCGGGGGCGCTGTCCTTCGTCGATCACATTGCCGACCCGGCCGGTCGGGAGCTGGTAAGGTCCAGGCTCTCGCACTTCGAGACCCGGATTCTGCCGGAGGTGGACGACCTGCCGCCCCAGGTGATCCACAACGACGCCAACGACTACAACCTGCTGGTCGCGGACAAGGGCGAAGATGTGCGGGTCACGGGCCTGCTGGACTTCGGCGACCTGATGTGGACCGCCCGAGCTTGTGAGCTGGCGATCGCCATGACGTACCCCATGCTGTCGGCAGCCGATCCGCTTGCTACCGGGGCGCGGGTGCTGGCCGGGTATCATGAGGAGCTTCCGCTGGAGCGTTCCGAGATTCACGCTCTGCCGTACTTGATCGAAGCCCGTCTGTGCGTCAGTGTGACGATGTCGGCGCACCGCCTGTCCGTAGACCCGGCCAACGCCTACCTGGCGGTGTCAGCAGCTCCCGCCTGGAGCTTCCTCGACTGGATGTCCACCATGCCACCAGACCGGTGGATCGACACCTTCGAAGACGCCTGCGCGAGCACGAGCCCGAGCGCGGAGAACGCTTCGCAGGAGCGAGCAGCGGATGACGCCTGAAGAAATCCTCGAACTGCGGCGTCGTCATCTTGGCGGCTCGCTGAGCCTTTCGTATCGGAACCCTCTCAAGATCGTCAGGGGCGAGGGCCAGTTCCTGTTCGACGAGAGTGGGCGGCCCTACCTGGACTGCGTAAACAACGTCTGCCACGTGGGGCACTGCCACCCACGCGTGGTCGAGGCTGCACAGCGCCAGATCGGGGCGCTGAACACCAACACGCGCTACCTGCACGACCATATCGTCGAGTATGCCAGCCGGCTCGCCGGCACCATGCCCGACCCGCTGGAGGTCTGCTTCTTCGTATGCTCGGGAAGCGAGGCCAACGAACTGGCCCTTCGCATGGCGAGAACGGCCACGGGCCGCCGGGATGTGGTGGTGCTCGACAGCGCGTATCACGGGAACACGGGCGGGATGGTGGACCTGAGCCCGTACAAGTTCGACCACGCCGGAGGGGCCGGGAAACCGGAGCACGTGCACGTGGCCCCGGTGCCCGACACCTACCGCGGTCCACATCGCGCTGACGATCCGGAGGCCGCCGGGAAATACGCCGATGCCGTGGCTGGCGAGCTCCGCCGGGCCGTGCTCGGCGGGCGTTCGGTTGCCGCGTTCTTCGCCGAGTCGATACCGGGATGCGCGGGCCAGGTAGTCCTTCCGGATGGATACCTGGAGGCGGCGTTCGGGCACGTGCGAGAAGCCGGGGCCCTCTGCGTGGCGGACGAGGTTCAGGTGGGCTTCGGGCGGGTGGGTTCGCACTGGTGGGCGTACGAGACGCAGGGCGTGGTGCCCGACATCGTCACGCTGGGAAAACCGATCGGAAACGGCCATCCAATGGGCGCCGTGGTGACCACCCGGGCGATTGCCGACGCCTTCGACAACGGGATGGAGTACTTCAACACCTTCGGCGGGAACCCGGTGTCGTGCGCCATCGGCCTGGCCGTCCTGGATGTGATCGAGGAAGAAGGTCTGCGCGCGCACGCCCTGAACGTGGGGGCACGATTCCGGGAAGGACTGGCAGAGCTCGGCGATCGACACGATCTCGTGGGCGACGTCCGGGGCCTCGGTCTCTTCATCGGCGTCGAACTGGTGCGCGACCGCGACTCGCTCGAGCCGGCGACGGAGGAGGCCAGCGACGTCATCAACCAGATGAGGGAACGGGGCATCCTCCTCAGCACCGACGGCCCGTTCGAGAACGTGATCAAGATCAAACCTCCTCTCGTTTTTTCGCACGAAGACGCGGGGAGGGTGATTGGAGAACTGGACGTGGTGCTGGCGGGGGTCCCGCGCCGCACCTCCTGATGTACTTTGAATTACGATCTATCGAACCGATAACCCCGAGAGGGGAGGAGTCCTAATGTTTGAAGCGAGCACGTACATCGAGCGTCGGAAGGGCCTTCGGGAGCGAGTGGGATCGGGTCTGATTCTGTTCCTGGGCAACGAAGCCGCTCGCATGAACTACGCGGACAATCCGTATCACTTCAAGCAGGACAGCTCCTTCCTCTACTATTTCGGCCTCGACCAGGCGGGCCTGGCCGCGGTGATCGACGCCGATTCCGGCGAGGAGATCGTGTTCGGGCACGAGCCGACGGTGGACGAGATCGTGTGGACCGGCCCCCTGCCGACACTCGCCGAGGAGTGCGCGCACGTGGGCGTGGGTCGCAACGAAGAGCCGGAGAAGCTGGGCGAGCTGCTGCGAGCGGGAAGGGACGCGGGCCGGACCATCCACTTCCTGCCTCAGTATCGGGCCTGGAACCGGATCAAGCTGGCCAGGATGCTCGGCATTCCCGGGCTTTCGACGGATGACCATGTGTCACGGTCCCTCATTGAGGCCGTGATCGATCAGCGCCTGTACAAGACGGATGAGGAAGTCGCGGAAATCGAGATCGCCATCGACATCAGCTACGACATGCACACCCTGGCCATGCACATGGTGCACCCCGGGATGGTGGAGCGCGAAGTGGCCGGGGCGGTAGAAGGTGTCGTCCTGTCCCGGGGCGGCCTGACCTCCTTCCCGATCATCTTCTCGGTCCGCGGCGAGGTCCTGCACAACCACGGGTACGACAACGTGATGAAGGACGGCCAGCTGGCCGTGCACGACTCCGGCGCCACCTCGCCGTTGGGCTACGCCTCGGACATCACCCGGACGATGCCGGTGAACGGCCGCTTCGACACCCGGCAGCGGGAGATCTACGACATCGTGCTCGGCGCCCTGACGACCGCTACGGCGGCCATGAAACCCGGCATTCCGTTCCGCGACGTCCATTTCATCGCGTGCCGCGAGATCGCTTCAGGGCTCAAGGACCTGGGGGTCATGAAGGGGGACATCGACGAGGCGGTGGCGTCAGGCGCCCACGCCATCTGCATGCCGCACGGCCTGGGGCACATGATGGGCCTGGATGTGCACGATATGGAGGGCCTGGACGAGACCCTGGTGGGGTACGGAACGGAGTTCGAGCGCAGCACGCAGTTCGGGACGGCCTATCTGCTGGCGGCCAGGACCCTCGAGCCGGGATTCGTGTTGACGGTCGAGCCGGGCTGCTATTTCATCCCGCAGCTGATCGACAAGTGGCGGGCCGAGGGGACGAACGCCGAGTTCCTGGACTTCGATCGCCTCGACTCCTACAAGGGCTTCGGCGGTGTACGCATAGAAGACGACGTCCTGGTGACCGCCGATGGACACAGGGTATTGGGTCGACCGATCCCCAAGACGGCCGACGAAGTCGAGAGCGAGATGGGGGGACACTGAGTGAAGCTTCCCGACGCCCGGGAGATCGGGCCTCTTGATCTCGCGGTTCGACTGGAAGCCGGCGACCCGATTCGAGTCCTGGACGTGAGAGCTCCTCAGCGACTGGCCGCCGGCCGGGTGGATCCCGTTCCCGCCGAGCGTTTCCACAACATTCGCGGTTCGGAGTTCGTGCGGCTGGCAGACCCGGCAGCAGCGATCGGCCTGGATCCGGCGGATCCGGTGGCCGTGGTGTGCGGTCACGGCAACGACAGCCGGGTGATCGCGGCGCTTCTGGAGGGACGCGGCTACGACGCATGGTCTCTGCGCGGTGGAGTCACCGCCTGGATGCGCATGGTGATCCCCCGGGAGCTCACTCCGCCCCGGGGCTTTGATCGGCTGGTCCAGTTCGACCGGATTGGGAAGGGCGCACTCGGCTACCTGCTGGTGGCCGGAGCTGAAGCGCTCGCCATCGACCCGCCGCGGGACTGGGCCCCGTGGCCCGAGGCCGCGGCTGCTTCCGGGGCACGCATCGTGGGCGTGGCCGATACGCACGTGCACGCCGACTACATCAGCGGTGCCCCGAGCCTGGCCCGTGACCAGGGCGTGCCGTACTACCTGCACCCGGCGGACAACGTGTGGCCGTACGACGAGACGCCGGGCCGGCTCAAGTTCGAGCCGCTATCCGACGGTGCGGAGCTCGCGATTGGGGGACGGTCGGTGGTCGCTCACCACACCCCGGGCCATACCGAAGGCAGCACCACGTTCATCGCGGGCGATTCGCAGAGCGCGGGAGTCGCGTTCACGGGCGACTTCCTGTTCGTCGACTCGATCGGCCGGCCTGACCTGGCGGGCAAGATGGAAGCGTGGACGGGAGACCTGTGGCGGAGCCTGGTGCGCGCGCGAGACGAGTGGCATCCCCGGGTGCGACTCCTTCCCGCGCACTACGCCGGCGAGGGCGAGAGGAATGCGGATCGAACCGTGGACCGCGCCTTTGGTCAGGCTCGGCAGACGAACGCTACGCTCGGGATCGAGACGGAGGACGAGTTCAGGGGGTGGGTCGAATCCCACGTTTCCACCCCACCCGAGGCCTACCCGCACATCAAGGCGATCAACGTCGGGCTGGCCGAGGTCACCCCGCAGCAGGCGGACATTCTCGAGGCCGGGAAGAACGAATGCGCGGTGGGATGAGGGATCCGCGACGGCTAATGCCCCGCATGGAGCCAGCGCGTATATTGTAAATACGGCGACGACGTCGCCGACCGGATATTTGCCCCGGTTCGCCGCCTATCCGCATAGCGGAGCGAAAGCGCCCCAACGCAGGAGCGCCCGAGCGGAGATGTCCCAGATGGTGTGCCGGAGCTGGGGGCGGGACGCAAGGACCGCCCCTTTTTTTGTCCACGCTCCACCGATCGTCACCCGGGTGTCTTGTTGCTTCCGCGCCACGGGGCTTCCCGGTCGGTCTCGTAACTGTATCAATTGTAGTTGGTTACATGCAGGTACGGCGATTGCTTGTCAGGGTGACGACTGTCCCGTGACGCGGAGTCGCCGTGAAGCGACAAATGGAGCCGCAACGGATTCCCGGCTCCGCGGAGCGGGACGCAACCACGACTGCACAGGCGATGCGAGCGTATGGCTTACACGCGAGACCCAAAGACACCGGAAGAGATGCTGCGGAATGCGGCGGAGATCGAGCGGGCGACCCACCACCTGGCCCTGTTTCTCGATGCGCCGGATGACCGCGTGCGCGAACATCCGGGTCCCGCGATCATCGCCGCGCTGTCGATGATGCCTGAAAGGCAGCCCCTGCGCAGGGGGAAGGACCACGCGATCATCTACGCCATGCGAGTGCTGGCTCGTGAACTACCGGCCACCCACCCGCGAAAGAACCACATCCTGATGCAGCTGAGCGCCGCTTCACGACAGGCGTCCGCCGAGCATTGGCCCAAGGACACGTGGGAGGGCGGCGCACCCGCCTGATTCGAACACCATCCGCCGGCTCCTCGGGCGACCGGGAGCCGGCGGGTGACTATCCACTCCAGCCGAACCGACTGAACAGGTACA
>JAMJQV010000056.1 GCA_023554435.1 Gemmatimonadota bacterium
GGAAATGCTATCGCCTGTGGCGGCCGGAAGCCAGCGGGAACTGAGGTCGGGCTGGAGGCGCAGACGTATTCTCGGAACGCATTGCCGGGTTACACGCCCGGCCGGCTGCGCAGGTAGTTCCGCACCAGCACGCGACCGATGCGCGAGCCCAGGTACCACGACGCCAGGAGCGGCAGAGCCCAGGCATACGTGGGCAGCACGGTTCCGGTGCCCTCGGCGAGAATCCACACCAGGAATGGCAGGGTAATGAGGGCTGCGACTGCGTACTGACCCTTGCGCACCTTCCGGTTCAAGTCGGTGCGACAGGTCTTGCACCAGTTCCACCGGTCCAGCGTGCTCCCGGGGGCTTCCTGCCCGCAGTGCTGACACGCGGCATCCGAGGCTTCGTCCGAATCCCGGACCGTTACGTCAAACGGTCTCGCCATGACCCTGCATTGCGT
Source organism: Gemmatimonadota bacterium (assembly GCA_023554435.1). Taxonomy (GTDB): domain Bacteria; phylum Gemmatimonadota; class Gemmatimonadetes; order Palauibacterales; family Palauibacteraceae; genus Benthicola. The sequence goes on from JAMJQV010000056.1 coordinate 441, forward strand.
CGATGACCGCGGCCGAGAACTCGGTCGTACTCGCCGACCCGCCCAGATCGCCGGTGACCTTCTCGCCTCGGGTTACGACGGCTTTCACGGCGGAACGGATGCGAGAGGCCGTTTCGCCCAGACCCAGGTGGTCCAGCAACAGACAGGCGGCGAGCAGCAGGGCCGTCGGGTTCGCGATGTTGCGGCCCGCGATGTCCGGCGCGGAGCCATGCACGGCCTCGAACATGGATATGTCCTTGCCAATGTTGACTCCGGGCGCGAACCCGAGCCCCCCGACCAGGCCGGCCGCCTGGTCCGACAGGATGTCGCCGAACATGTTCTCGGTCACGATCACATCGAACTGGTAGGGATCGAGAACCAGTTGCATGGCCGTGGCGTCCACGATTCGATCTTCGAACTCGACTGCACCCGCGTAGTTCTTCGCCACGTCCCGGCCCACCTCCAGGAACAGCCCCTGCGTGTACTTGAGGATGTTCGCCTTGTGGACCAGGGTCACTTTCTTCCGGCCGTGCTGAAGAGCGTACTCGAAGGCGTACCGCACGATGCGGTCTGAACCGTAGCGGGTGATCAGCATGACGGACTCGGCCACGGCTCTCGGATCCTGCCGCATGCCGATGTAGTGCTCGATCCCCGCGTACAGGCCCTCCGTGTTCTCGCGGACGATCACGAGGTCGATGTCCGTGTAGCGGCCTCCGGGAACGATGGTCTGCGTGGGCCTCACGTTCGCGTACAGGTCGAAGTGCTTTCGGAGGGCGACGTTGATCGAACGGAATCCGGCGCCGATCGGGGTCGTCAGCGGTCCCTTCAGGCAGAAGCGGTTCCGCTCGATCGAATCCAGGGTCTCCTGCGGCAGCAGGTCGTGACCGTGTTCCGCGGCTGCGAGACCGGCCTCCTGCCGATCCCACTCGATCGGCGCGCCGGCCGCCGCGAGTATGCCCAGGGTGGCCTCGGTGATCGCAGGCCCGATGCCGTCACCCGGAACGAGCGTGACCGTATGCGTCATCAGCTCCCACCCTTCACGTAGGTCGTGCTGTACTCGAAGTCCGCGGTTTCCTCACCGTATTCAATGAGGTCCAGTATGTAGCTGGGACGGCGGGTGCCCTCGAGCCTCGCCTTCCCCACCAGGTTGATCGCCCGGGGCCACGTGAGGCTGTTCAGCGTTCCGCGCGGCAGCATCGCGCGGCTGACCATGCGCCCGCGTCCATCGGTCGTGGTCACCCGCACACCGCCGACCCCCGACCACGACTCGAAGATGTCCTGGGTCTGCGGTGAGAACAGGTAGATGTAAGGTCCGACCTTCGCCCACGTCGCGCCGCCACGCCTGAGCTGGTCAGCGGACTGGTAGACCTCCACGTCCACCACGTTGCCGTTCAGGGTGACGCTGGGCGTTTCTCCGTATAGTCCCGTCAGCTCGTCGTTCGTCGGAAGCCGCAACTCCTCGGGGCTGTCACAAGCCGCGACAGTAGCGACCGCCGCCACCAGCACCGCGAAACCTGCTGTTCTCGTTCGTCTCACGGTGCGAGCTGCTCCGCGACGTTGTTGGCCAGGGTCGCCAGGAGTGAACCTGAGTCCGAAGTGCCCGGGTCACCGTTGAACTCACCCAGCCACAGGACCTCGGAGCGCCGGATGTCGATCATGGCGGCCAACAGGTACGCGCGCTGAGCCGGGGCGACCGCGTCTCCACCGCCGTAGGCCACTTCCGAGCCGGAACGTCCCTCGTCGACGGATTCGGTCTCTACGGTCAGCCGCACGGGAACGACCACGTAGCGGGTGTCATACAATGCCGCCAGAGTGCGCAGCTCCGTATGAAGCGGCTCGGGGATGTACTTCCGGTCCGGGATGGGCACGAGAAGCGGACTGTAGGCCATCCGGTCCGGCTTGATGTCGAGCGACGGATTGCGCTCCATCGTTCGGCGAAGCTCGGACGGCAGGACCCAGTCCTCGGCCGAGCGCCGTTCGCCGAACGCGAACTCGAGTTCGGCGTCCATGGCGCGCAGAGCATCCTCCTCGGTGCGGGCCATCCCGGGCCAGCTTCCATCGTCCAGCGGGAGGGTGGATTGCACGGGCACCAGGACCACGGTGGTCCCGTTGGGGAAATGCGGCATGGAAGCGTCTTCCTGCCCTCTCCCATCCGCCGGCCCGGTGAGGAGCAGGCCCAGGGCGGCGACGGCCACGAGGCCGGATCGGCCGCCAATATTCAATCGTAAGGTAGTCATGATACGCGTGGTTACACTCGGAAGCGGAAAAAGGTACCGTGGAGGCTAGCGTGCGGGATCGGGGAGCAAGCGCAGACCCGTCACGGTCAGGATCACGCCTGCCACAGCGAACACCGCCGCCAGGCTGGGCTTCGAGACCGCCACCAGGGTCAACGAGGCGAACACCGCTGTCAGGCCGAGCATCATGGTGGTCAGACCGACGAGACGCCGGATGTGCGATCTGTCATTCATCTTCAGCTCCGGACGGGGCGGGACCCGCTTTCTCGATGCACGCGGCGATCTCGTCCTCGATCTCCTCGCGGGTCAGCGTATGATCACTTCGTTTTGCCAGGGCGAAGACCGCATCACACAAAGCCTTGTCGTGCGGATCGTGGCCGTGCTCGTGGAGCCAGTAGCGGATGTTGCTCAGACCGGATACCGGAGAGACCTCGATCGTCTGCTCCAGTCCGAACAGGGACGCAGGCACGCCGCTATACACCCGGTCGACCAGCCACTCGTCTCCCATCTGCATGGCCTTGATGATCGCGGAAGCGTGCACTCCGGTGCCGGTCCTGAATGCATCGCTCCCCACGACCGGATACGAGTGCGGAATCTCGATTCCGCAGATTTCAGCGGCCAGCCGGCAATACTCGGGCAGACGGGTCAGATCGACGTCGTGCATGTCGAGCAGCTTGAGGTTCACCAGCAGAAGGTCCATCGCCGTGTTGCCCACTCGTTCGCCGATGCCGAGAGCCGTTCCATGTACCCGATCGGCGCCTTCCTCGATCGCCGCCAGCGCGTTGGGCATGGCCAATCCCCGGTCCCGGTGCCCGTGCCAGTCGATCTTCACGTCCTCGCCGCTGTCGAAAATGACCTTGCGAACGAAACGCACCAGCTGACGCACGCCGAACGGAGTCGAGTGGCCCACGGTGTCGGCGAGGCAGATCCGCCGGGCGCCGCACTCGATCGCCGTCGTGTACAGGGCCTTCAGGGTTTCCGGACGTGACCGGGTCGTATCCTCGGTAACGTACATCACATCCAGCCCCTCCTGCGC
>JAMJQV010000057.1 GCA_023554435.1 Gemmatimonadota bacterium
CTCAGAGACAGCCGCTATCTTGACAAAGCCGAGAAAGGAAATGAATACCAGCGCTGTCGTGGCCAGGATCGGATCTGTCCCGTTCGGGAAAAAGGGGATCCAGTTGCCCGGGTCGACATTGAACGCGGCAGCAAAGATAAAAACCAGCAAAATGACCATTAGGAGCAAGACCACGGCCATCTGTGTGCCGCCCGATTCTTTAGCGCCCACGACATTGAGAATGGTGAGCAAGACGCCGCCGATCACCGCGCCCCACAGCGGCGATATGGGCAAAAAATCATGTAAATATTCTCCTAAACCAAAGAGGTAAAAGGAGATGGCGAAGGTCAGGCTGAGCCAGATGCCGATGCCGGAAATAGCGCCGAAGGCAGGGCCCAAGGAACGGGAAACGAAGAAATAATCGCCGCCGGAAGTGGGCATGCCGGTCGCCAATTCGGCCGCGCTCAACCCACTGGCCTGCACGACCTTCCCGTGCACGATCGACGCGGAAGGCCGGCCGGAACTCTCGTTCAACGGCGTGCAGAACACGTTCGTCGATGACCTGAGCGAATTCTCGCGCTGGCGGATTCAGTTCGGCATCCGGTACTTCATGGACTGATTCACCCCGGCGGGTCGTCCGCCTGTGACGACCCGTTGAACCTCTACCGGGCCGCTCGCTCTTGCGGGCGGCCCGTTTTCATTGGTGTCGGCTGAGACCGTGGGAACCGGGTTTATAGCTCAGAACAGGTATCCCAGGTCGATTTCGAAGCGGACCGCGTCGGCCGCGCTGCCGCCGGTCACCATCAGGCGCGCGAAACCCAGTCGTGAGGTCAGTCCCACTCCGGCGCCGAACCCCGTGATGAAGTCGTCGGTGTCGAATCCCCACTCCTCGGGCAGCGCCGCCGTGTTCCAGCGACCGAACGCGAAGAGGTTCGGAATGAACTCCCACTGGAGTCCGACGTCGAGCATCTGCACGTGCCGGCCCCGGCTTTCCATGACTCGCTGGCCGACGAACGAGAACTGCCGATCGGGATACAGATAGAAAGGGTTCGCCCCGCCGATGAAGAACAGGTACTGCGAAGGAAGGTCATCGCCGTCCGCCGTCCCGGCGACCGCACGGCCTCGCAGCGATACCGTGCTCGAAAGGGGAACGGCCGCATCCACATCGAGAACGTGGTGGGAGAAATCGCCCGACTCTCCCCATTCCGTCTTGCCCAGGATCTGGACCCCGGAGCGCGGGAATACCAGCCGATCCCAGGTGTCTACCTTGACGACGCCGGACAATGTGAAGTAGGTCCGATCCTCGCCGGGCCACCCGACCGCCTCGTTTCCGTCCGCCTCAACGCCCTCGAATTTGACCACGGCACCAACGGCTGTGGAGTAGCCGATCCCGAGGCCCAGGAACCCCTCTATGTGTCCCACCTTGACCCGGGGTTCGGTGACCCGCTCGCCATCCTCATAGATGTCGAACGGGCTGCGTTTGTATTCGGCCTTCAGTCCGACCAGTGGCGCCACATCCCACCCGAATCGCTTCTGAATCTCGGCTGAGGCCCGGGTCTGCTCTCCGAGCCTGAGGTCGGCCAGGAGAGTCGACCCCGGAAGCAGGAGGTTCCGTACCGCGGCCGTGGCCAGGATCGAGGCCTTGTACCGTCCCTCGTACCGGTAGCTGCCGCCGACCCAACTGCGCCCTTCGTCCTTCACCCGTACCATGAGGACCCGATCCGTATCGTTGGCCGCGGGATCCAGCCGGTAGGAGACGCTTTGAAACAGGCCCGAGTCGTAGACGCGAGACACGGCCTGGTTCACGTCGCGCACGTCCAACTCGACCGGCACCTCGAGCCCCAGGCTCCGCAGAACCGTCGCTTCGGATGAACGCTGGAGTCCCTCCACACGGACCTCGGTCACACGCGCCAGCTCGCTGAGGGGATCCTCGTCGATCTCTACCCGGGTGATGCTGAAGCCCGTGATTCCCAGGCCTTCGAGTTCGCCCAGAGCCGATTCCGCGGCGGCCCGGCCGCGGGCGATGATCTCATCCGCGCTGGCGAAGTCGGCGGAGTTGAGTCCCTCGATATCCGGCAGGATCATCACGTCACACAACTCGGCGTCGATATCCCGTCTCTCGACCGT
>JAMJQV010000007.1 GCA_023554435.1 Gemmatimonadota bacterium
ATCAAAGGCCGGCCTCGCCCGGGGCGCCGGAACGCCCCGGCCGGCCGGGGCCGCGATGCTAGCATCGCGGCCCCGGCCGGCCGGGGCGTTCCGGCGCCCCGGGCGAGGCCGGCCTTTGATCTCCCCTTCTGCTACTGTCCAATAATTGTCTAACTGTAAACCTTGACAAAACCGAATTCGCAGCATATATAGTTTGACAGAAGTTGGACAAACCGTACTTCTCCAGGCCAGTGAAACGAGGATAGCTCGATGAACAGGAAGCACCTGCCCTTAACGCTGTTTCTCGTCGCGGCGTTCATTTCGTTCTTGTTTTCCGTCTTCCTTTGGTTCTTCGTTGACAAGGACTCCGGAGTGTTCGTCGGAATCTGGGTTCCCTCGATCCTGTCTCTCGCTGCCGCCACCCGGAGGTCATGATGAACCTCGAACTGTGGATCGGCGGTGTGGGCATCGCAGTATTCGCTCTCGTCTTTGTAGCGGGCATGCTGATGTTCGCCAATCTCGACATCGATGGCTGAGGAGTTGCCATGCTGGATTTGATCCCATCTCTGGTGGCGCCGTTTCTGGTAGCGGGTCTGGGTATGGCGGCTCCCCAGGATACGGCCCGCGCATTCGAAGTCACCTCCGCGACGGCGGCTGAGTGGGCGATCGTCAACGATGGTGTGATGGGTGGGCTATCGAGCAGCGAATTCGTTGATTCAGGTGAGGGCTTCGCGGTGTTTCAGGGTGATCTATCGCTCGAGAACAACGGCGGATTCGCATCCGTGCGTGGCATCGTGCCTATCGGCGCCATGGAGAATCACGATGGACTGGTGCTTCGCGTTCGCGGCGACGGTCGCACCTACCAGGTGCGTCTGCGGACGAATCGCCAGTTCGATGGAGTGGCGTACATGGCCGAGTTTCAGACCCGGGCAGGTGCGTGGGAGACGATCGAGATCCCCTTCTCCGCGTTCGAAGCAACGTACCGCGGTATGAAGCCGCGTGGGGCGCCCGAACTCGCGCCCGGCGAGATACGCCAGCTCGGACTCCTGATCGGTGACAAGGTCGAAGGCCCGTTTCGGTTGGACGTGGAGTGGATCAGACCGGTTGGCTGACCGACGTCACCCGTGGGGCAGGTGCTTGCGAGACGGCCCGCGGCCCGGTATCGACTAACAGGCCACCATCCACTTGAAAGGAAGAACAGTGGCGCAAGCAAAAGACGGTGACATCGTGCGCGTGCACTACACAGGCACCCTTGATGACGAGACGCAGTTCGATTCCTCCGTGGGGCGCGACCCGCTCGAGTTCACGGTCGGCGCCGGGATGGTGATTCCCGGCTTCGACGAGATGGTTCGCGGGATGGAGCCGGGTGATTCCCGGACCACCAGGATTCCCGCCGACCAGGCGTATGGCGAGTCCCGCGAGGAGATGAAGCTGACGCTGACCCGAGGACAGCTGCCGGACGAGTTCAAGCCGGAGATCGGGCAGCAGATCCACCTGGAGGGGCAGGACGGCCGGCCGGTTCCGGCGCGCGTGGTGGAAGCCGACGAGTCCCGCATCGTCGTCGACGCGAATCACGAGTTGGCGGGCGAAGCGCTGACCTTCAAGATCGAGCTCGTCGAGATCGTCTAGCGCAGCTAGGGACAGCGAGCTGCGGTCATCGGAAACTCGACGACGCGGGACACCCCGTCCACGTCTCCCTCGATCCACGCCAGGATCGAGCGCGGTGACATACGCTCGTAGACGATTCGCTGCGGGAAGTCGTGCCCCGGAGCTTCGAACGCAACCATCCGATCCGTGATCTCGGCCTGAAGGAAGACGGCTTCCGCCTGGCCGCTCGGGTTGGCCACGTAGGCCAGCCTCTCCCCACGCACTTCGATCCGCAGGTACTCGTGCTCCACGGTTCGTTCCTCGGCGACGCTGCGGCTCATACCGATCATCGTGCCGCCGCTCGGCCTCATCCACTGCTCATCGCGGCGGAAGCCTGGCTCCTCGTGCTTCCAGCAACCCGCCAGCCATGCGAGGGCGTCGACGGGACTGGAGACGGCAACGGCGTCCGCCGTCGCGCCGAGCTCGTCCGCGGTTTCGGAGGGCCGAAGCCAGAGAAAGGCGCCAACCGCCAGGAGGACAGCAACGATCACCGACTTGACGACAATTCGTGTTTTCGACATGTGCGGAAGATCGCGAAGGGTCACGCCGGGCGGCAACTGGCGCGGTCCATACCCATCGCCCTACGAGACATAGACGCGAAAACGCCCGGCCGAAACCGGGCGCTCGCGAGGGTCCAACCTTTTGTTTCCGGCGGCCGAAGCGACCAGCCGCAGAACTGCTCTTACGGAGACATGTCGCTGTTCCACATGTCGTACGCGATCTGCCACATGCCATCGACCTTCTTGTAGATGATGGTGTAGTGGCCATGGTCCGTGTGCGCGCCGTCCGCGTCAGCGCCGACCCACATACCGGTTTCCGTGGCACTCTCGCCCATCGCATAGATGTTATTCACAGTCAGTTCCGAAGTCCCACCGGACTGCAGAACGACCGTCCAGAAAGCCTCGATCGCCTCACGACCGTCGACCGGAGCCGAGTTGGGCGGATGCAGGACACCGTCCTCGGCGTACAGCGCAGCCAGGCCGGCCGCATCGCCTGAGTTGAAAGCTGCCTGCCATTTGTCGGGCATTTCCTTGAGGGACTTCTTGGAGTACTCGTCCGCCTGCGCCAGGGCGGTGGCCGGCAATGCCAGCAATGCCATGGCGATGAGGAGTCCAGCTCTTCGCATTCTTCCTGCTCCTTCGGATGTGGATGAGTGTCGGGACACACCAGAAACGTCGAAATGAAGGACCATGTCAAGGCTGCGGCGGGTCACCCGGGCCAGGGCGGGCGGCTCGTCTCAGCTCCTCCAGGGAGCGCGCGAGCCTGCCTCGCTGTTCCACGAGCCTCTCCCTCACCCGCCCTTTCCGTCGCAGGAGCATGTAGCGGCGAGCCTGCTTGCGGGCCTGGCGCCAGCGATCGCGGACGACCTGGGTCGCGATGGCAAGAAGGGGAAGGCAAACGGCGGTGAAGACCGCCCACCTCGGGCCGATCAAGATCCCGACAGCCAGCGAGATCAGCGCGATCCAGCTGATGTGCAGGACCGCTCCGCCGAGGAGCTTCCAGGTGGATTGCCGCTCCAGGCGTATCTGTGGACGGGTCGCGATCCAGTCGGTGAGCCGGTAGGGGATGAAGAACACCACGTGTCCCACCGCCGAGATCGGGCCACCCACGAACAGCAGGCCGAACACTCGCAGGAACCAGCCGGCGGTCGAGTGCAGCCTCGCCGTCCGGTCGAGATCGCGGGGCCGAATGCCGAGGACATCGAGGGTCCAGGCGAAGCTCTCGACGTCCGCGAACAGGCGGTCGACGGCCTCGGGCCGGGTCTCCCGGAGGCGGGCGAGACTCTCGGACGCCTCACGGAGCCGGCGTACGCGGGTTTCCTGCGACGTATCGAGCTTCTGCTCGGAGGCGAAGATCGCTTCGGCACACTCGACGATCCGGCGGTCTTCGAACTGCTCCACGTTCACCGTAACCGAGCGCAGACCGCGCTCGATTCGATCCGTCAGCTCGCGCACCGCTTCGACGTCCGATTCGGACCGCCCTGCCAGGTCGTCCCATGGCACGGGCTGCCCCACCAGGGCTGCGCACTCCGACCGGAAAGTCTGCTTCTGTCGGGCTACGATTCCGACGGGCACGATCGGGAAGTGAATACCCTTCCTCTCGGACGCGCCGAGGGAAATCCGTGCAGCGCCGGTGCGCAGGCGGGTCAGGGACGGTTCGGAGTGGCTGAGGCCCTCGGGAAAGATCCCGACCGCGTCTCCGGAGGCCAACGCCTCGTGCACCGCCTCGAACACCCGTGCGTTGCGCTCGGTCAGGGCCGGGTCGTCCTGCCTACGGTACACCGGTATCGCGCCCCCGGCCCGAATCAGGGCGCCGAGACCCGGTTCGTCAAACAGCGTCGCCTTGGCCAGGAACCGGATGGGTCTCCCGACGGTCGCTGCCACGACGATGGCGTCCACGATCGAATTCGGGTGGTTGGCGACGAACAGGACGGGACCTGCGGGCGGCGGGTCTCCAAGGGCCTGGAAACGATAGAAGACCCGGACCGCGGCCGAGCACACGGGTGCGAGGGTGGGCAGCAGCCAGGTACCTCGTCGGTCGGACATGCCCCAATCTACATCAAAGAAAGAGGGCCTGTCCGTACGTCCTCGACAGGCCCTCTTCGCGCTTTAGAAGGTGCGTCCCTCCGGACCGGTGCGCCTTCAAGCTGCGATCAACTCCGCCCCCGGTCGACCGCATCTCGACAGCGTCGCGGTCGGACACCTTTACCATACAGG
>JAMJQV010000058.1 GCA_023554435.1 Gemmatimonadota bacterium
AAGCATTGAAGACTATTTTCCCCTTGCCCGACACCGAACTGCGGCTGGTAAGCCCTTCGAGGTGACGGGTACGGAAGGGCAGTTCGGCGTCCACGCTCGCGTGGCGGGCGGAGGACCGTCGGGCCAGGCCGATGCGATCCAACTGGGAATTGCGCGTGCCATCCTCAAGATGGATGAGGACATGCGTGCCACGTTGCGGTCGCACGATTTGCTGACGCGCGATCCAAGAGTCGTCGAGCGGAAGAAGCCGGGTCAGCCGAAGGCGCGCAAGCGCTTCCAGTTCTCCAAGCGATAGACCGGCCACGGCGTAGCCGAACCCAAGCAGCGAGTTATCGACAGCATGTCAGAAGTAGGTCTCAAGGAACTGCTACAGGCGGGCGTCCACTTCGGACACCAGACGCACCGCTGGAACCCGAAGATGCGCAGGTTCATCTTCGCGGAGCGAGGCGGGATTTACCTGATCGACCTGAAGAAGACCCTCCGGGACTTGAATCGGGCACGCGATCTGGTGAATGGTGTGGTCCGGGGTGGCAGCAATGTCCTGTTCGTGTGCACCAAGCCGCAGCTAAAGGGTCTGGTGAGGGCGGAGGCTGAGCGGTCGGGGGCGTTCTACGTCACCGAGCGCTGGCTCGGTGGGCTGCTCACCAACTTCCAGACGATCAAGAAGAACATCCGGCGTCTCAAGGATCTCGAGCGCGGCGCCGAGGAAGGCGCTTTCGAGTTCTATACCAAGAAGGAGCGCCTGCTGCTGGAGCGGGAGCGCGAGAAGCTCGAGCGCTACCTGTCGGGGATCAAGGATATGACCCGACTCCCGGGACTGGTCTTCGTGGTAGACGCGAACAAGGAGGACATCGCGGTCCGGGAGGCGAACCGGTTGGGTATCCCCGTCGTAGCCATCGCAGATACGAACGCGGATCCGGACCGGCTGACGATCGCCATCGCCGGAAACGACGATGCGATCCGCTCGGTCTCGCTGATCACGGGTGTCATGGCCGATGAGATCCTCATGGCCCGGCGCGAGGCCCCTGACGCTGCAGGCGGCAAGGACGAGGCTGCGGCGCTGACGTATTCGTCGGATGCGGGTGGAACCGAGTCCGTGGACGCGAAGCGAAAGCGACCCAAGCGCCGACCACGGCCGGAGCTCATCAAGCGCCGTCTGCACGCTTCGGATCCCGAGGCGGGAGTACCGGAGGATGTGGCTGAAGGCGTCGAGGAAGTCGTGCAAGACATGGAAGAGGCACTCGTCGAGGAAGACGTGAGTGTCGAGGGCGAAGGCGAGTCGAAAGCGCCGATTGCCGAGGACGCCGAGACCGGGGCGGTGGCTGTCACTGCGGAGTCGGCTCCAGGAGAAGACGGGGACGGTAAAGACCCCGGCTCACCCTGAGCGACGCGATACGGTGGGCCACTTCGGTGGCCCATTTTTTTTGGTGGAATTGATCTCGAGGGACGTGCCGGAGGGCACTGGCGAAGATCCGAAACGCAACGAAAGAGGGAATAGAACGATGGCAGCGATCACGGCAGCAGCGGTGAAGTCCTTGCGTGACCGGACGGGCGCAGGAATGATGGACTGCAAGAAGGCTCTGATAGAGACGGGTGGCAGTGAAGAGCAGGCGATAGACCTCCTGCGCCAGTGGGGGTCGGCGAAGGCAGCCAAGCGCGCCGAACGCCAGATGACCGAAGGCGTTGTGGCGATCGAGCAGGGCGAGTCCGGGCTCGGCATGGTAGCGGTGTCCAGTGAGACTGACTTCGTCGCTCGCAACCAGGACTTCCTGGACTTCGCCTCCCGCCTCGCGGCAACGGTTGCCGGGTCCGGGTTGCCGGACGGCGAGGTTCTTACGGGGACGATGCTCCTGGAGACCGAGGGCTTCGAGGCCCTGGCGGGTGAGCTCGCCTCCATGCGGGCCACCATAGGCGAGAACCTCGAGGTGCAGCGGGCCGTCCGGCTGGCCTCGGCCGAAGGCGGCGAGATCGGGTCGTACCTCCACTTCGGTGGCCGGATCGGCGTGCTGGTCGAAGTGAGCGGCGCGTCTGGCGATGCCTCAGGGCTGGTCCGGGACCTGGCGATGCACGTGGCAGCCACGAATCCGATGGGGGTCTCGCCCGAGGACATCCCGCAGGAGGATCGTGATCGCGAGCGGGCCGTGCTGGTGGAGCAGGCGAAGGCGGAAGGCAAGCCAGAGCACATCGCCGAGAAGATGGTCGAGGGCCGCATGCGGAAGTACTTCGAGGAGAACACGCTGCTCAAGCAGGGGTTCGTGAAGAACCCGGACACGAGCATCGAGGACCTGGTGGCCAGCCATGGCTCCGACGTGGGCGTTCGTCGCTTCGTGCGCTTCGCGATCGGAGGTTAGAGAGGCAGCTTGTCGGAACTGAAATACCCCCGGGCCCTGGTGAAGCTCTCGGGCGAGTCGCTTGCGGGCGACCAGGGATTCGGTATCGCACCCGAGGTGGTTGACCGTCTCGTTCTGGAGGTCGAGACGGTCCATGACGCCGGCGTGCGCCTGGGCCTGGTGGTGGGCGGCGGCAACATCGTGCGCGGCACGGAGGCCAGCGAGCGGGGAATGGACCGTGTTTCGGCCGATTACATGGGCATGCTCGCCACGGTGATCAACGCCCTGGCGCTTCAGGACGCGCTCGAGCGGCACGGGGTGGAGTCGCGCGTGATGACGGCCATCCGGATGGAACAGCTGGCGGAGCCCTACATCAGGAGGCGGGCCCTGCGACACCTCGAGAAGGGTCGCGTGGTGATCTTCGCCGGAGGTACCGGGAACCCCTATTTTTCCACCGACACCGCGGCTGTTCTCCGGGCCATCGAAATGAACGCCGATGTGATCCTGAAAGCCACCAAGGTCGATGGCGTCTATTCGTCCGATCCCGTGCACAATCCGGAGGCGGAGTTCCTTCCCGACCTGACCTTCAGGGAGGTCATCAACAAGGAACTGGGCGTGATGGATGCTGCAGCCGTATCGCTGTGCCGGGACAATGCCCTCCCGGTGATCGTTCTGAACATCCGCAGGTCGGGGGCTATCCTCGGGGCACTGCGGGGAGAGAGAATCGGTACACTCGTAACGTGAAGGAGGACGTCAGATGGTCAGTCCGACACTGAAGGAAGCCTCCCACCAGATGGACAAGAACCTGGAAGCCATCTCGCGAGAGTTCTCGGGTGTGCGTACCGGGAAGGCTACGACGGGTTTGCTCGATACCGTCCAGGTCGACGCGTATGGATCGAAGATGCCACTCAAACAGACGGCTACGGTCACCGCACCGGAGGCCCAGATGCTGGTTGTCCAGCCGTGGGACACGAATCTGGTACACACCGTAGCCAAGGCCATCCAGGCCGCAGACCTGGGTCTCAACCCCTCCGTCGACGGCAACGTAATTCGCGTCAGCATTCCGCCACTGACCGAAGAGCGGAGACACGAGATGGTCAAGGTGCTTCACCGCATGACGGAAGAGGGTCGTGTGGCCGTGCGGCACGCTCGCCACAAGGCCAAGGCCGAGATCGAGCGCCAGAAGAAGGAGGGAGAAATCGGGGAGGATCAGATGCGCCGTGAACTCGACAAGCTCCAGGAACTGACCGACGGCCACATCAAGAAGCTGGACTCGATGCTCGAGCTCAAGGAAAAGGAAGTGTTGGAGGTATGACCGAATCGAAGGGTACACCGGACGCGACGGTGGGCCAGACCGTTGTCGCCCCGGACGTGGGCCTCCCGCCCCGCCTCGACATGCGGCGGGCGCTCGCCGTTTACGTCGCGGGCCGCAACCGGACCCTCGGTCCGGACGAGAAGGGGGCCATGGTCGAAGGTCCGGTAGGGACGCCGCTACCGGGGCCGTCCGTTGAGACCACAGGACCCCAGGTCCCTACGGTGCAAGGGATTCCAGTTCCCGACGAACTCCGATTCGACCGCAACGCCGGCACGTGGCGTCGGAGCCTGGTCGGCTAGGGGGAGGCGGCACCGTAGACCCGACCCCACGTCACACCGTCGTCCCTTCCGAACTCCCGGCCCTCCTGGGGGCCCATTTGCGCGCGCAACCGTACCTGATTCCGCGTGGATCCAAGATCGTCGTGGCCCTGTCGGGAGGGCCGGACTCGACGGCCCTCCTCTACTTGCTGTCCGAGGTCGCTGCCGGGTTCGACCTGCGCCTGGAAGCGGCTCACTTCGACCACCAGGTTCGGCCCGGCTCCGAGGCCGACGGGACGTGGGCGCACGAAGTGGCGTCGAAGCTCGGTATTCCATGCCACCTGGGCGCGCCGGCCACGCCGGCCACGGCCAAGCAGGCCAGTCTGCGCGATGCCCGCTATCGTTGGCTGGAGGGCCTGGTACGAGAGCGGAATGCCGATCGCCTGGCCGTCGGACACCATGCCGACGACCAGGCGGAGACCGTGCTGTTCCGGCTGATGCGGGGCGCTGACCTGAGGGGGCTGGCAGGCATGCCGGCCCGCAGGGGACCGATCGTGCGGCCGCTTCTGCCCTTCCGCCGCCGGTCCCTTTCCGCGTATTTGGAAGGTATGGGCGTGGCGTGGATCGTCGACCCGTCCAACGCCGATCGACGCTGGACTCGGGTGCGACTGCGGACCGAAGTTCTCCCGGAGATGGAAAGCCTGGCCCCGGGAACGGCGCAGCGCCTGGTCTCTCTGGGCGAGGCGGCTTCGCGAGCCCGGGATCTGAACGAGCGTGCGGCCGCGTGGTTGCTCGCGGATGCAGCGGTCGGAGGCGGTCGACCCGGGCGACTGGAATTGTGCCGCACGACCCTGGTCCGGGGAGGCCCCGAGATCCTGTCGGTGGCTCTCCAGCGGGTGGCCCGCGCCGGTGGGGTGTGGCTGACGGCCGGAGGAACCCGTGCTGGCGTGGAGTTTATCAGCGAAGGCCGCAGCGGAGGGCGAGTGAGCTTCGGCGGTGGCCTCGAGGTCTCGAGAGAGTACGATCGCATCATCATCAGGCGGGAGGGTCCGAAGCCGGCTCCGGACGAGCTTCCGGTGAGGGAACGTACGGGTGCCGGAACCGTGCGGATCGGGGAGCGCGCGCTACGGGTGCGTTGGAGGCCCGTATCGGGCCGGGGACCGCTTCCCGAGCGGATTGCCGTGGCTGTGTCCCCGGGGCATTATCCCTTAACGGTCCGGGGTTGGAGAGACGGCGACAGGATTCGACTCGCAGGCGGAACCCGGAAGCTCAAGAAGCTCTTTGGCGACCGTCGGATTCCCTTGAGCGAGCGGGCCCGGTGTCCGGTCCTCGCCGACCGGTCAGGCAACGTTCTGTGGGTCGGGGGGCTGGCCACAGCCGAGTCGGACCTCGGCTCAAGAGGCGACTATTCCTTGTTGGAGTTCGAGTTGAGATATGAATGACCATGCGCGGGCCGGAGGGCCGTTCCTGACGGAAGCCGGGCTGATGGCGCGTACCGGAGGTCGGGAGTTGAAGAGTGTCGTCTTCAGTGCCGATGCGATCGCGGGCCGCGTTCGTGAAATGGGTGCCGAGATCAGCGAACACTACGGACCCGACGCCGACGTTCTGGTTCTCGGGCTGCTGAAGGGGTCCTTCATCTTCCTGAGTGACCTGGTTCGCCACATCGATCGACCCCTGCACGTCGATTTCATCGTGGCATCGAGCTATGGTGCGGGCACGACGACGTCCGGTGATGTCAAGCTCCTGTATGACCCCACGGCGCCGATCGAAGGACGACACATCATCCTCGTCGAGGACATCGTGGACAGCGGCAATACGATCAACCGGCTGGCGCGGGCGCTGCAGGCCCGATCGCCGGCCTCGATCGAATTGTGCGCCATGCTTCACAAGCACATCGCTGAGGGCCTCATACTGGAACCGCGCTGGGTGGGATTCGACGCTCCGACGGACTTCCTGGTCGGCTACGGGCTTGACCATGCCGAGGACTTCCGACATCTCCCCTTCGTGGCCAGCATCTGAGGCACCGATGCAAACGCAGAGGAAGGACTGACGTGGCAATGACGAGCCCGGACGACGGGAACAAGGATCAGAAGACGTCGCGCTTTCTGCGCACGGCGTCCTTCTGGGCGCTGGTGATTCTGATCCCGCTGGCAATATTTCAGGTGATGGAGACCAGTCGCCAGTTGGAGCGCGAACTCACCTACACCGAGTTTCGTGAGCAACTGGAGGCCGACAACATTCGATCGGTCACGTTCTCGGAAACCCGCAAGGTCGAGGGCGAACTGAGAACGCCGCTGCAGGTGGATGGCCAGCCGGTAGACCAGTTCCACACGCTGCTCCCGATGGAAGCGAGCCAGGAACTCGTCGAACAGCTGGGGACTTCGGGGGTGGAAGTCAACGCGGAGGAGACAGGGGCGAACTGGGTCAGCTACCTGGTGTCGGTCCTCCCGTGGATCCTGATCATAGGTCTGTGGTTCTTCTTTTTCCGACAGATGCAGGCGGGCGGATCTCGGGCTTTCAGCTTCGGCAAGTCGAAGGCCAAGCTGCTCACGGGGGATACGCCCGAGGTCACCTTTGCCGACGTCGCCGGAGCGGACGAAGCCAAGGAGGAGCTCGAGGAGATCATCGAGTTCCTCAAGGATCCGGCCAAGTTCCGGAAGCTGGGGGGAAGGCTCCCCAAGGGTGCCCTGCTGGTGGGACCTCCGGGAACCGGCAAGACGCTCCTCGCCAGGGCCGTTGCCGGTGAAGCCGGCCGCCCCTTCTTCTCGATGAGCGGGTCGGACTTCGTCGAGATGTTCGTTGGGGTCGGCGCGAGCCGCGTCCGGGACCTGTTCGAGCAGGGCAAGTCGCACGCTCCGTGCATCATATTCATCGACGAGATCGATGCGGTCGGTCGGCATCGGGGCGCCGGTCTCGGGGGCGGTCATGATGAGAGGGAGCAGACGTTGAACCAGCTCCTCGTCGAGATGGACGGCTTCGAGTCCAACGAAGGGGTGATCCTCCTGGCGGCGACGAACCGGCCTGATGTGCTGGACCCGGCCCTCCTGCGTCCGGGGCGGTTCGATCGCCAGATCGTGGTCGACTTTCCCGATGTGAACGGACGCGAGGGGATACTGAGGGTACACACGAAAGAGATACCGCTGTCGGAGGACGTCAACCTGAAGGTTCTGGCCAAAGGCACGCCGGGCCTGTCCGGGGCCGACCTGGCCAACATCGTGAACGAGGCCGCCCTTCTGGCCGCCCGGCAGGATAAGGACCGGGTGTACATGGATGACTTCGATTCCGCCAAGGACAAGGTCATGCTCGGTGCCGAGCGGCGCAGCATGGTCATTTCTGATGAAGAGCGACGGGTGACGGCCTACCACGAAGCGGGTCACGCGGTGATCGCTCGGCGTGTGCCAGGGCTGGATCCGCTCCACAAGGTCAGCATCATGCCTCGCGGCCGGGCTCTGGGCATCACCGCCTCGCTGCCCGAGGAAGATCGGCACAACTACACCAAGGGGTGGCTGCAGGGGCAGCTGGTCATGCTGTTCGGAGGCCGGGTGGCCGAAGAGATGATCTTCGGTCCGTCGAAGATCACGACGGGGGCGGGAAACGACATCGAACGGGCCACCGCCATCGCGCGGCGCATGGTCACCCAATTCGGCATGTCGGAGGTGCTCGGGCCGATCGCCGTGGGTGAACAGGAGCACGAGATCTTCCTGGGACGGGAGATCAGCCAGCGCCGCGACGTGTCGGACAAGACCGCTGAGCTTGTGGACAGCGAAATCAAACGAATGCTGGACGGGGCGTACTCGAAGGCTGAAGAAGTTCTCACGGCGAATCGGGAGCTTCTCGGCGCGATTGCAGAGGCATTGCTGGAGCGTGAGACGCTGGATCTCGAGGATGTCCGTATCCTCGAGGACGGCGGCGAGTTGCCGCCGCTGAAGGATGCGACGCCGACGCCCCCGCCGGTCCTTCCCGCCGCGCCCGAAGCTCGACGATCCAGTGAATCCCCCCTCGAAGACGCGGGGGGAGAGCCATCACCGGCAATGGCCTGACTTTGGCGATGGCGGGCTCGACGGTGGTAGACGCGGATCCGAATGCCTGGACGGTGCGGGGATTCGATGTCCGTGTCGATCGGCCCCTCATTCTCGGCGTGGTCAACCTGACGCCCGATTCGTTCTCGGACGGCGGGAGCTATGCCGACACGGACGCTGCGCTCGCGCACGGGCAACGGTTGGTCGACGACGGAGCGGATCTGGTAGACGTGGGAGGTGAGTCCACGCGTCCGGGAGCCACTGCCGTCGATGCGACAGAGGAGTGGAGCCGGATCGGCCCGGTGGTCGAGGGGCTTGCCCTGCGTGGGATCCCGGTATCGATCGATACCTCGAAGGCCGATGTCGCGCGGCGTGCGGTCGACAACGGAGCGGCCGTCTTGAACGACGTCTCGGGTCTGCGCCACGACCCCTCACTCGCTGACGTGGCCGCGCGAGCGGGAAGCGGTCTGATCGTGATGCACATGCGAGGCACGCCTCGAACGATGCAGAACGACGTGGAATACGAAGACCTGGTAGGTGAGGTGCGAGACGCCCTCGGTCACTCGATGCAGGTAGCCTGCGATCGCGGTTGCTCGCCGGAGCAGATCGTGGTGGATCCCGGGATCGGTTTCGGGAAGTCGACGGCCGGTAACCTCCAGCTTATCGCGGGGACCGGACGCCTGCTCGATCTCGGGCGGCCGATTCTCGTCGGACCTTCGCGCAAGTCGTTCATCGGGGCGATCCTGGACGTGCCCGTCGGCGAGCGCCTCGAGGGCACGATCGCGGCGTGCCTTTCGGCTCTCGCGCGCGGAGCGCGCCTGTTTCGAGTGCATGATGTGCTTCCGGTTCGTCGTGCCCTGGACGTCGCGTGGGCCATCCGGAACTCCGAAACGTCGGGTACGGCCACATGAGTGCGGTAATCGACTACCTGGGATTCCTGCTCGATCAATTCGCCTTCAAAGACTTCGCGGAGATCCTGATCGTCGCGTGGCTCGTGTACCGAATCCTGCTCATGTACACCGGAACTCGAGCCTTTCAGGTCCTTCTCGGCTTCGTGTTCCTGGTCTCGGTCTACGTTCTGTCGCAAGCCGCGGGGCTCCGGCTGATTCCCTACATCCTTTCTCAGGTCTTCACCTATGGCGCGTTCGCGCTGATCGTGATCTTCCAGCAGGAGATCCGTACCGCGCTGGCGCGCCTCGGACGCTCGCGCCTGTTCCAACTGTTCGCCCGTCGCGAGCAGCAGGAGGTCGTCGAAGAGATCGTCCGAGCATCGGATCGACTGGCCAAGGCGAAGATTGGGGGGATCATTGCGATTGAGCGCCAGGTGGACCTGGCCAATCATGTGGATCATGGAACGCCGATCAATGCCCAGGTAACGGCAGAGCTGCTGACCACGATCTTCACGCCGTACTCGCCCCTCCACGATGGGGCCGTGATCGTGCGCCGGGACCAGGTTGCCTACGCCGGGTCGGTGATCCTGCGGTTGTCCGAGTCGCCGACCCTGGAGCGGGCGCTGGGAACCCGGCATCGCGCGGCACTCGGCCTGTCAGAGGAGACCGACGCGCTCGTGGTGGTGGTTTCTGAGGAGACGGGTCAGATATCCCTTGCCCACCGGGGGATCCTCCACAGGGGGTTGAGGCCGGATGACCTGGAGGCGCGGCTGGCGGCTGGGGGTGAGGAAGAGATCTCTCTCACCGAGTCGGGGCAAATGCCCACCCTGGACCCGGTGGAACGGTCGGGGGTAGTCCCCGCAGCAAGCGATACGGGCGTCTGAATCTCGTTGACGGGGCCTCCGCGCCCCGGTAAACTACGTCCTCTTGAGCCGAACAAGCTGCTGCGTCAACGGACAAACGGAGACGGTCGGGTGCAAGACACCAGCTATGAACTGCTGACGATCTTCCGCGACGGGGGCTTCATGATGATACCCCTCGTCCTATGCTCCCTCGTTGCGCTGGGAGTCATCCTGGCCAAGGGGTGGACGCTCCTGGTGGCGCACGTGGACTCCCAGAAGCTCCTGAAGAACATCGAGGAGTTGGGCACCACGGGCCGGCTGGATGAAGCCATGCAGACCGCTCGCGAGACGCGAGGCCCGGTGGCTGCCATCCTCGTGTCGGGCCTCACCCGCGTGAAGGATCAGCAAACGGGTAAGGACATCGAGAAGGCGATCTCCACGACGGGCAATATCGAGCTCGACTTTCTCGAACGAGGTATGAATGTCCTGGCGACGATCGCCAACGTGGCTCCCATGCTGGGATTCCTCGGGACGGTGATCGGCATGATCGCGGCCTTCGCCGCCATCGAGGCCGCGGGACAGGTCGAGCCGACGCTGGTCGCTTCGGGCATCAAGGTTGCCCTGATCACGACGGCCTCCGGTCTGGCTATCGCCATCCCGGTGAACATCTTCTACAACTGGTTCGTCAGCCGTATCGATACGCTGATCATGGACATGGAGAAGGGCGCCCAGGCGGTCCTCGACCTGATCTGGAACGCCGAGGCACGCAAGCGCGCCGGGGCCTGATGGCGATCGCGCCGCAAAACGAGGTGGATGGAACATGCCGATTCTGAATCGCAAGCAGCGGGTGTCGGACGAGATCCCGACAGCCTCGATGGCGGATATCGCCTTTCTGCTTCTGGTCTTCTTCCTCACCACCACGGTGTTCAACGAGGAGAAGGGCCTGCCGATCGTCCTTCCGGAGCAGTCTGAAGAGCAGGATGTGTCGGCCAAGAACCTGATCTTCTTCATCGTCCGGCCGGATGGATCGGTGATCGTGAAGCGTGGCGAGAGCGAGCAGGAGCAGGTCGTCCAGTATCGCCAGGTCGAGATCATTCTCCGCCAGGAACTGGCGCAGAACAGCAACCTGATCGCGGCCGTCAAGACGGATCCGAATGCGGCGTACCGGCACATGGTGAATGTGCTGGACGAGGTCAAGAAGGCGGGTGCCGAGCGCATCTCGCTGCAGATTCTCGAGGAGTAGGGCATGTCCGCCAAGAAGGGTTTCAAGCGCAAGTCGGGTGCGAGCAGCGACATTCCGTCGTCGTCGATGGCCGACATCGCATTCCTGCTGTTGATCTTCTTCATGGTTTCGACCGTGTTCCGCAAGGAGAAGAAGCGCAACATCGAGTGGACCACGGCCGAGGCGACCGAGAAGATCGACGAGAAGCGGAAGAACATTCTCCACATCTGGGTAGAGCCGGACGGTACGGTCTACATCAACGACCAGATCGTACCGTACGACAACATCGCGGACGTCGTGCGACCGATCTACGCCGAGAACCGTGAGCTGGTGGTGGCCATCCGGGGAGACCGGGACGTGCCGTACAACCAGATCAATACGATCACGGAGCAGCTCCAGGCGTCCGGTGCCGTCCGGGTGACCTTTGCGACACGGGTGGAGCAGCGGGTCCAGAGAGCCAGGAGGTAGTCTCATGAACCCACACGACGAACAGAACATCACGGCTCGAGACGAAGGTCGGAAGGCCAGGGCAGCCAAGCGTGCGAGCGCTGCAGCGTTCATGCCTGCCAACGACCGGTTCAAGCAGAGCTACTCGGCGCTCACGTATCTCGGCCTGATCGTGGCAACCGCCATGCACTTCGCGGTGTTCGAGTTCTTCCCGCAGTTGGAAGCGGCCGACCTCGGAAGCGTGAGCGAGGAGCTCTCAGCGATCGAGCTGCCACCCGAAGTCAGGATTCCGCCGCCGCCCGAGCAGATCGCTCGCCCGGCCACGCCGCGGGTGGCGGCTGCGTCGGTCGATGAGGACGTGACCATTGCCATGACCACGTTCGAGGAAAACCCGGTCGAGAATCTCCCGCCGCCGCCGGCTGGCGCCGATCCCTCGGCCACACCGTCGTATATCGCCCGCGATGTGGAGCCGAGACTCAGGAATGGTCGGGACATCCAGCAGCTGCTGGAGCGCCTCTATCCTCCGATGCTCAAGGAAGCCGGCATCGGCGGTCGAGTCCTCCTGTGGGTGTTCGTGGACGAGGGTGGCTCTGCCGCTCGGTCGCAGATCCACACGTCCAGCGGATATCCCGCTTTGGACAACGCCGCCGCCCAGATCGTGGAGCAGATGGAGTTCTCACCGGCCATGAACCGCGACAAGCCGGTCGGAGTGTGGATCGCCCAGCCTATCGACTTCAGCGTTTCGCGATAGGCGTCCGTCCTCTCCGCCAACCGTAGCGTGAGCCGCTCGCCTCTGGCGGGCGGCTCTTTGTTCTGCGGGAAGGGAACTGGCAAGCAAGATGGGTGCGTCCGTTGCCGCTCCACGTGGCCGGCCGTAGACTCCCGCCGTGAACGAAAAGCAGATCAGGGACCGAGTCCTGGCGATCCGGGAGACCATAGCACGAGCGGCCGAGCGATCCGGACGTTCCGGGTCGGACGTTTTCGTGCTTCCGATCACCAAGGGGCATCCTCCCTCCGTCCTGGAGGCGGTGTCCCGCGCGGGTTGCGAGGCAATCGGCGAGAACCGGGTCGGCGAAGCCGAGACGAAGCTCGCGGACGTCGGTCGCCTTGGGGTCCGCTGGCACATGATCGGGCACCTGCAGCGGAACAAGGCCGGCCGGGCGATCCGTGCGTTCGATGTCATCGAATCGGTTGACTCCGTGCGCCTCGCTCGTCGCCTTCAGCTTGAAGCCGAGAAGGCTGATCGAGCGGAGGTCCCGATCATGGTCCAGGTCAACGCGGGTGGGGAGCAGCAGAAGAGCGGGCTGGAGCCGGCCGAGCTGGTGGACGCCGTCGGCTCAATGCTCGACTTCGGGCGCCTCCGGGTTCTAGGCTTGATGACCATGGCGCCGTTCACGGTAGAGGAGGGGGTGCTCCGGCGGACGTTCTCGACCGCTCGCGAGTGCCTGGCGCGCTGCCGGGCCGAATTGCCGGGTTTCGATGGCCGGACCCTGTCGATGGGAATGAGCAACGACTTCGAGATAGCCGTTGAGGAGGGCAGCACGGAGGTCCGCCTCGGGACAGTGTTGTTGGGAGAGAGACCGGAGGTATGATGGACCTGACTCCGCTGGATGTTCGCAAGAAGAAGGACGACCTGCGCCGAACGGTGCGGGGGTACGATCCGGGGCAAGTGGATGCCTTCCTGGACCTGGTGGCGGATCGCCTGGAGGCGGTGGTGCAGGAAGAGGTGCGACTGAAGGAACAGGTGACGCTTCTTCGTGAGCGCCTCGACGGTTTCGAGGAGCGGGAGCGGGCCCTCAACGAGGCCCTGATCGCCGCCCAGGAGCTCCGGGAGGAAGCCCGGTTGCAGGCCGAGAAACAGGCAGGTCTGCGGATTCAGGAAGCGGATCAGCAAGCCGAGAGGCTGGTAAGCGAGGCCCGCCGGTCGGCCGAGGACTCGGAGAGAGCCCTGGCGGACCTCCACGCCCGCCGTGCCAGCTACCTGCGCGGAATGAGGTCGCTGCTGGACCGATTCCTGGCCGAAGTCACCTACGAGGAGGCACGACTGCAGGGATCGCCCGAGGTCGCGCAGGAAGTGGAGGCACCCGCAGACGACAGTGGGGAAGACGAGTGAGCGGTGTGACTGCCCCACGACCCGAGGCCTGCAGCTCATGAGCTATCGTCCGCTTCCCGAGAGCGTAGCCGGGCTGGAGACGGAGGTCCTGGAGGTCTGGGAGGCCGAGGACACGTTTCACCAGAGTCTCGAGGCACGGCGCGGCGCGCCCGAGTACGTGTTCTATGAGGGCCCGCCGACCGCCAACGGAAAGCCGGGCGTCCACCACCTGCTCGCCCGGACCATCAAGGACACGGTGGCCAGGTACCGGGCGATGGCCGGGTGGCACGTCACGCGGATCGCGGGTTGGGACACACACGGTCTTCCCGTCGAGATCGAGGCCGAGAAGCAGCTCGGCATCTCCGGCAAACCCGATATCGAGCGCATCGGGATCGCGCGCTTCAACCAG
The DNA here is from genome assembly GCA_023554435.1 of Gemmatimonadota bacterium. GTDB lineage: Bacteria > Gemmatimonadota > Gemmatimonadetes > Palauibacterales > Palauibacteraceae > Benthicola. Next base: position 13,824 of record JAMJQV010000058.1, read on the forward strand.
GTCTGCAGGGACAACCTCTTCACCTACAAGGAAGACTGGGAGCGGCTGTCCCGGCGGATCGGATACTGGCTCGACTACGAGAACGCTTACGTTACCTGCACCCCGGAGTACATCGAGTCGGTGTGGTGGGCCCTGGCGGAGATCCACCGAAAGGGTCTGCTGTACAAGGGTTACAAGGTCCTTCCGTACTGTCCACGGTGCGGCACCGGTCTCTCAAGTCACGAGGTGGCGCAGGGATATCGCGTCGTCTCCGAGCCCTCCGTGTACGTGAAGTTCAGGCTCGAAGATGATCCCGGCGGTGCGTCCATCTTGAGCTGGACGACGACCCCGTGGACCTTGCCGGGCAACGTGGCATTGGCCGTCGGGGAGGGAATCGACTACCTGCGGGTGCGGATTCGCGAGGCGCCGGACGGGGAAGCGAAACTGCCCAGAGGTGCGAGACCCGGCGAGGAGTTGATCGTTGCATCGGCTCTCGCCCCGGACGTGCTGCGGCACCCGTACGACATCGTCGAAGTGATCCCGGGCGCCGACCTGGTGGGACGGCGCTACCAGCCACTGTTTCCAGGCGCCGTCGACGCCGAAGGCAGCGACACCGCCTGGACGGTCCTGGCCGCCGACTTCGTCACCACCGAGGACGGCACGGGCGTCGTTCACACCGCGGTGATGTACGGAGAGGACGACTTCACCCTGGGGGCCCGCGAAGGTCTTCCCATGCAGCACACCGTGGACCCGGACGGTCGGTTCGTGGATCGGGTCCCGGGCGATCTCGCGGGGCGGTTCGTCAAGGACGAGGATACGGATCGCGTGATCATCGAGGGTCTCGCCGGCGCAGATCGGCTGTACCGTCGGCAGATGTACGAGCATAGCTATCCGCACTGCTGGCGCTGTGACAGCGCCCTGCTGTACATGGCGCGCGACTCCTGGTACATCCGCACGACCGCGGTGCAGGATCGGCTTCTCGAGCACAACGCTGCGGTCGACTGGCATCCGCGGGAGATCGGATCCGGTCGAATGGGAGAGTGGCTCGCCGGCAACGTGGACTGGGCCATTTCACGCGATCGGTACTGGGGAACGCCGCTCCCGATCTGGGTATGTGATTCCGACCCCACCCACGTGCAGGTCATCGCATCGCTGGACGAGTTGTCCGGCCGGACGGGAGACCTGGACACCGATTTCGACCCGCACCGCCCCGAGATCGACGCGTTGACGTGGTCCTGCGGCGAGGACGGATGCGCGGGCACCGCCCGACGGGTGCCCCAGGTGATGGACGCGTGGTTCGACTCGGGTTCGATGCCCTTCGCCCAGTGGCACTATCCATTCGCCAACGAAGCTGCCTTCGACGCGCACTTTCCGGCTCACTTCATCGCGGAGGGCGTGGACCAGACCCGGGGCTGGTTCTACTCGCTGCTCGCGATTTCCACACTCGTGTTCGACGCTCCCTCGTATCGAAGCGTGATCGTCAACGATCTGATCCTCGACGAAGAGGGTCAGAAGATGTCCAAGTCGAAGGGCAACGTCGTGGATCCGTGGGAGACCGTGTCCGAGTACGGAGCGGACGCGACGCGGTTCTTCCTGCTGTCGTCCAGCAACCCGTGGCTGCCCAAGAAGTGGGATGGAGAGGCGCTCAGGGAGACGAACCGCAAGCTGTTCGACACGCTGCGAAGCACGTATCGGTTCTTCGCGATGTATGCGGAGCTGGAAGGCTGGGACCACGCAACTTCCGTGGTATCCGACCCCGAAACCCGTGCACCCATGGATCGCTGGCTTCTCAGCCGCCTGGACGATCTCGTGGCATCCGTGAGGCGGGACTTCGAGGCGTACGACCTGACGCGGGCGGCGCGCCGCCTGGCGACCTTCGTACTCGATGACCTGTCGAACTGGTACGTGCGCCAGAGCAGAGACCGGTTCTGGGCGACGGGCAACACCGACTCTGGCCACACCGGGGCGGGTGACGCTCGTACGCAGGGTACGGCGGACGCCTTTGCTACTCTCCACTCGGGTCTGCGCGTGACGGCACTGGTTCTGGCCCCGATCTCGCCGTTTCTGTCTGACTGGCTCCACCGGCAGCTGACGGGGCAGTCCGTTCACCTGGCGGACTTCCCGCAGCCGGCAAGTTGCCGGGACGAGGACCTGGAGCGACGAATGGACGATGTTCGCCGTCTGTCGACTCTGGGGCGGGCGGCGCGAGAGGAAGCCGGCATTCGCGTGCGCCAACCCCTGGGCCTGCTCCAGGCGGTGATTCCGGGCGGGCGTCGGCCTGGCCCCGAACTGGAGGCGGTGCTGCGCCAGGAACTGAACGTCAAGGATGTTGTATTCCCGTCGGGTAGCGACGATATTGTACGGCTATCCGCGAAGCCGGACTTCGCCCGGCTGGGGCCGCGTTTCGGCAAGAAGACGCCACGGGTAGCGAAGGCGATCGAGGCGCTGGACGCTGAAGCGGTCCGTCGTCTGGGAGCGGGCGAGGCCGTTTCGGTGAGCGTGGACGGAGAGGGGCTCGAAGTTCAACCGGGCGATGCCCGGGTTATCGAGGAGGCCTCGGGTGACCTCACCATCCAGGCACAGGAGGGATTCCTGGTCGGCCTGGACACGACGGTCACTCCTGAGTTGGAGGCGGAAGGCCTGGCGCGGGAAATCGTGAGCCGGGTCCAGCGTTTGCGGCGGGACTCGGGGTTGGATGTGAGCGATCGCATCCGCCTGGGGTTGGTGGCCGAGGCCGGTCGGCTGGCCGAGGCTGTGGATAGACACAGCGACTACATCGCGGGAGAAACGCTTGCGGTGGTCGTGACGACGGACGCCGAGCAGGGCGGGGTGTTGGACTATTCGGCCTGCGTGGAGATCGAAGGAGAGAGCATAACCCTCGGCTTGAGCCGGTCGGACGGTTGACGGGACACCGGGGTGTGAGGCTGATCTTGACGACACTTAGAGGTTAGATCGGGGCAAACGGATGAAGAAGAAGGACCTGAAACACATCGAGAAGCGACTCCTTCACCTGAGGGAGCGGGCTTTGAAGGATCTTGGCCACTACGACGAGTCTCTTTCGAACAGCTCGCAGGCGTCCGAGGGTGACGTATCGGCCTACAGCTTCCATATGGCTGACCAGGGAACCGATGCCATGGAGAGGGAGAAGGCCTTTCTGTTCGCCAGCAAGGAGGGCCGCTATCTGTATCACCTCGACGAGGCTCTGAGGCGCCTGTACCGAACGCCGGAGCGGTTCGACGTATGCGAGGAGTGCGGCGACAAGATCTCGTTCGAACGCATGGACGCGTTGCCCCACACGACCATGTGCATCAGGTGCAAGGAGAAGGAAGAAACGGGTGTCTCTCGCTGACTCTTCGGCCCTTGTCGAGTCGAGGCCCCTGTCGTCCGGCGTGAACAAGAAGGCTTTGCTCGTCGGGATCGTGGGGACGGTGGTCGTTCTCGACTTCCTCACCAAGATGTGGGCGATGAACACCCTCACGTTCGGCCAGCCGGTTCCGGTTCTGGGGGAGTTCTTCCGGCTCACCTACACCCACAATCCGGGTGCGGCCTTCGGCATCAACATTGGTGAGCACTCGAGGATGTTCTTCCTCGTCCTTTCCCTGGTGGCCCTGGTTGTACTCGGTCTGATCTACCGATCGACGCCGGCCCGGGACGGGCTCCGCCTTCTCGCGGTGGCCCTCGTCAGTGCCGGGGCGGTCGGGAACATCATCGACCGGTTTCGGTTTGAGGCGGGTGTCGTGGACTTCCTCGACGTGGGCGTCGGAGCCCACCGCTGGCCGATCTTCAACGTCGCCGACATGGCCGTAAGCATCGGCGCGGTGCTGCTACTCATCTCATTCTATTTCGAGGAGAAAGACGGTGACGAACCGGAGCCGGCAGCCGGCTGAAGTTCACCTCTTTCGTCTAGACGAGGATTCGGGCGATCGGCTGGATGCGTATCTGGCCGATCGTTTGCGTCTGAGTCGCAGCCGCGTGGTGGAGCTCCTGGTGGCGGGTCTCGTGCAGGTCAACGGAGTCCCGACCGCGCGGAAGAGTCGGCACCTTCGCGCCGGGGATGAGGTGGAGGTTACGGTGCCGGCAGCGCCCCCTACCGCCGTCGTTCCCGAGGCAATACCGATCGAGCTCGCGTACGAGGACGAGCACCTGGCCGTGGTGGACAAGCAGGCGGGACTGGTCGTTCACCCGGCGGTGGGCAATCGGAACGGCACGCTCGTCAACGCGCTTCTTCACCGCCTTGGCGGTCTGTCGTCCATCGGCGAACCGGACCGACCGGGGATCGTTCACCGGCTGGACAAGGACACCAGCGGCCTCATGGTGGTCGCCCGAACCGACGAGGCTCACGGGCGATTGACGCGGGCGCTCGCGCGCCGCGAGATCAGCCGCGGATACCTTGCGGCGGCGTGGGGGCACGTCGATGAAGACGAGTTCACGGTGGACCAGCCCATCGCGCGTGATCCCAAGCAGCGCCAGCGCATGGCGGTGGTGGAGACCGGTCGCCCGTCACTGACCCGCTTCCGGCGTCTCGAGAGTTGGCGCGCCGCGGATCTCCTCGCCGTTCGCCTTCACACCGGACGGACCCACCAGATCCGCGTTCACCTTCGATCTCTGGGCCATCCCGTCGTCGGCGACCCGATCTACGGTCCTCGCTGGCAGAAGGGAATGCTGGGTGCCGGCGGGCGGTGGGCGGACGAGTTCGACCGACGGGTCGGACGTCTCTTTCTTCACGCGGCGCGACTCGCGTTCGTTCATCCCGTCACCGGCGAGGAACTGAGTTTCACATCGCCGCTGCCTGAGCCCCTTCACGGAGCATTGGAGTGGGCCCGGAGGGCGGGAAGTGCTTCCGGGGGGGGCGAATGAAGCGCTCTTCACTCGGGTTCGCCGTGCTCGCCGTGCTGGCCACTGCGGCAGCCGTGCTCTCGCGTCCGGCCTTGCAGGTGGCTCCGGGGGCTCCACCGGTCGTGGAGGTGCTCGGAGATCCGGAGTTCAGCGACCTCGGCGCGAGGCTGGTCTCGGACCCGGCCGTGTGGAAGCCCCTGCCGGGGATCGGCACATTGCCGGACGTCGGGATCGACTCGGTGCAGGTCTGGCTCACATCGGACCTGGGTACCGGCGTTCCCCCGGGCCTGAGTCATCCCGAACCCTGGGTCGCCGGGACCGCCGATCCCGCGACGGCCCGGATCGCCCTCAAGACCGGCCCCGGACTCAACGGCCCACGAGGATTGAGGTCCGTGCTCCGCCACGAGATCGCGCACATCGGTCTTGGAGCGGCGACCGGTGGCAACTACCCTCGTTGGCTGACGGAAGGGTACGCTCAGTACGCCTCGGGAGAGTGGAGCTGGGAGGACGCCTGGCACCTCCAGTCCGCCTTCCTGCGCCGTGGTGCCACGACCCTGGACGAAATCAACCTGCGCTTCCGTCGCCACTCGACGGAGGCGCGGATGGGATACCTGCTCTCCTACACCGCGGTTCACGAACTCGCTGTTATCGGCGGCGAGGCCGGCCTGGCGGCCGTGTTCAGGCGGTTGGGCGAAGGGGCCACCTTCGAGGAGGCGCTGCGGCTGACGTTTGGTATCACGGCGGAGAATTTCGAAGTGCGTTGGAAGCGATCGCTCGTGGATCGCTACGGCTGGCTGTACTTGCTGTCGCGGGCCGGCGTGTTCTGGCTCGCAGTCACCGGTCTGGTGCTCTTCGTAGCGCTGCGCAGGTCGAACCGGGACCGGACGCGACTCGAAGAACTGCGCGCGGAGGAACTGCAGATGGTTGAGGCGCCACCGGACGAGATCCATCCGGGGCAACTCGCCGGAATGATGTCAGTCTCTTCGGGCTTTACGGCAGGCCCGACGGGCCTTCCGGGCGACCCGGACGCAGATTGACTTGAATTCGGTTAGGGGGTATCCTTTCGCGATGGACGGAAACCGCGGAGGCGAGGCCAGCGACGGCGCGCATCGTCCACGGCTGTTCGGCTTGTTGGAGAGAAAGAACGTTGCTCTCCTGGTGGCCGGAGCCGTGGCCGTTTTCTTTGGATACGTACTTCTTGACCGGGGCTCGGTCGTCCTCGCGCCGCTGCTTCTGTGCGCAGGGTACGTGGTACTCATTCCCGCCGGCTTGCTGATCGGATTCCGTGGCGACCGGGTGGGCGAGGGCGAATAGCTCAGTTGGTCTAGAGCGCCTGCCTTACAAGCAGGAGGTCGCTGGTTCGAATCCAGCTTCGCCCATGCGGGTGGGCGGCGGAAGAGGAACAATCCGGCGCGATAGAGTGTCGTAACGAGTGCGTGGGGAATAATGCGCCCCGTGTTCGATAAGGAACGGATAAGGACCGGAATATGAAGCGTGCGATTCGTAACTGGGGTGGGCGGAGTCTGGCCGTAGCGGCCTTTTCGCTCGCGTTCGGCGCCGGTACCGCTGTGGCGCAGGACAATGGGGGCGCTGGCGGCCGAGCCAGAGTGCTCGTTGCTCCCCTGCAGGTTGACGGCAGCGTGAAGAAGGACTTCGGCAAGAAGGTCTCCGAAGAGGTGAGGGATGGTCTCGAGGAGATTCCGACGCTCGTCGCCATCGAGTGGGACCAGGTCAAGGATGAGCTTCGACGCCTGAAGTTGAAGGAGGAGGACCTGGGCCTCATCCAGTGGCGGCAGCTTGCCGGGCGCCTGAATGCCGATGTCGTGATGACGGGTAGTGTAGCGTCAGCCGTCTCCGGCAACGAGCTCACCGTGAGCTTCGTCGACTCGAAGAGCGGTGACGAAGTCCACGTGCCGGACTTCAGCGTCCCGGGTGATGGCAAGGATGAAGTGAAGCAGGCGGCCGGAGTCATCGTGTCGGCGTTCGGCGAGCAGGTCGATTACCGCCGGGCCCTGCTGTTCTGCCAGGACTATCTGGCCGCGGAACAGTTCGAGGACGCTCTCCGCAACTGCGACGAGGCTCTCGGGAAGAATCCGGAGAGCACCTCGGGTCGCTATCTCCGTGGGCGCGTGTACATGGGGCAGGAGAACTGGACGGCCGCTGCCGAGGATCTCGAGATCGTCGTCGAGAACAACCCGGCCGAAGTCGATGCGCTCAACGCCCTGGCCTATGTCAACGCTCAGCTCGGAGACATGGATCGCGCGGTCGAGCTGTATCGCGAGTACCTGAACTTCAATCCCGGCGATGCGAGCGTTCGCATGACGGTCGCCTTCGAGCTCGCCCAGGCGGGCGGTGAAGACGCGGCGATCGCCCTCCTTCAGGATGGCATTGCCATCGATTCCACGAACGCCGAGCTGTGGGAGTTCCTGGGCAACGTGGCGCTCAAGAAGGGGACGACCGCGGCGGAAGGCGCGACGGAGGATACGGGGGCCATCGCGGACGAAGCGTCGGTTCGGCTTGCCGTAGAGGCCTACAACCACGTGCTGGAACTCAAGGGCGAAGACATGAACCCCGAGATTCTCCGCAACGTCATCGCGGCGAACCTCGAACTGGGGGATTACGACGCGGCGCTCACCTTCGCGGACCGCGCCCAGGCCTTGATGCCCGACGATGCGGGTCTGTGGTCGATTCGGAGCGATATCTACGGACGGATGGAGAGATACGACGATGCGATCGCGGCTCTCAACCGGGCGCTTGAACTCGATCCGGCGTATCCGAACGCGTACTTGAGGCGGGGCTTCCTCAAGCTGCGAGCCGGCGACTCACAGGGCGGGACGTCCGATCTGCGCACGGCGCTCGATCAGGGAGCCGACGAGGAGGTCGTGGCTGGCCAGCTCCTGGCCCGGGGCTACAACGATTTCTTCAAGAACGGCCAGTATGACGAAGCGCTTGCGATGTTCGAGGTCGGGACCAGCCTGGCGTCTGCCGGACGAGTGAGGGACCAGCTGTATTTCTTCACGGCATACGGCTACTACCAGCAGGGCGTGGCGATCGACGGCTCGAATGAGGCGACGGAGGCTTGTCAGCCCGCGCGTCGCGCGCTGTCCAAGTTCCAGCAGGTGCTTCCGAACCTGGATCGGGCCGGTGCTGAACAGCCTCAGAGCCAGGCACAGATTCGCGAAAGCACGGACGTGTACATTTACCGGCAGGAGCAGATCATCCGGAAGAACTGCGGAGGGTGATGCTCCTGGAACGGTAGGGTTCCGAGCGGGGTCTAAGGCCCCGGCGCACAGGGTGAAGCCCGGCGGGACGAGATGTTCCGCCGGGCTTCGTGCATCCGGAAGGCAGCGGTGGGGGGACGGGGTTGCGCGAAGGGAATGTGACAGGTAAAATGGGGCGCAGTGGGGAAAAGTGGAGAACTGTGGGGATATCTCCTTCCTGCCTCAAAGTGGTGGTGCGAATTGGGCGGCTATCTCGGAAGCTACCTGTATCAGGTGGACGAGAAGGGCAGAGTCACGCTTCCGGCGGCGTTTCGCCGGGACAGCGAGGCTCAGTCGTTCGTCCTGATTCAGGCCCAGCCAGACGCCCTCACGCTCTACCCGGACGAGACCTGGGCCGAAGTGCAGGAGCGGCTTCGCTCTCTCGCACGCAGTGCCCCACGCTCCCGCCACCGAATGCTGGGCCTCACCGCCAACGCGGTCGAGGTCGTACCGGATAAACAGGGACGTATCCTGATTCCCGACCGACTGCGGGCGAACGCGGGTATCCGCGACGAAGCGCAGGTGGTCGGGGCAATAGACAAGATCGAGATCTGGGATCCGGAGCGCTTCGCTCGAATCGTGGACGACACGGGAGACGACTTCGGCGATCGCCTGGCCGGGATCTTCGCCTGACCAGCAGGGCGAGACAGCCAGGGTGACGCCATGAGCGGGCAGGGATTCTCGCACCAGCCGGTGATGGCAGACGAGGTGCTGAAGCTGCTCGAGCCCGAACGGGGTCTCTGGTTTCTGGATGGAACGGTCGGTGGGGGAGGGCACGCAGAGAGGATCCTGGAATCGAATCTGGCCGCGACGCTGATCGGCCTGGATCAGGACCCCGATGCGATCGAGGCGGCGAGGGCACGACTGGCCCGGTTTGGAGACCGGGCGATGGTGATGACGGGCAACTTCCGCGACGCTGCGGAATTGCTGCAGGAATACAAAGACGTTGGTCTGGACGGGGCCCTGCTGGACCTGGGCGTGTCGTCCCACCAGATCGACACGATGGCGCGCGGCTTCTCCTTCCGCCGGGGCACACCGTTGAACATGCGGATGGGCGGGACAACCGGTGGTTGGAGAACCGCGGCCGACTTGCTGAACACGGCGTCTGAAGAAGAGCTGGGGAAGATCTTCCGGGATTTCGGGGAAGAGCGGAAGTGGCGGGGAATGTCCCGGGAGATCGCCCGGCGCCGGCAGGAGAAACCGTTGCGCACTGCGGACGACCTCGTCGCGGCCGCTTCCACAGCGCTCTGGAGACCCCTGTCTCCGAGGGACAAGGCGCGCCTGTTCCAGGCCATCAGGATCGCCGTGAACGATGAGCTGGAAGCGCTGAAGGATGGACTGGAGTCCATCGCGCGGCTTCTGAAGACGGAGGGGCGGCTGGTCGTCATCTCGTACCACTCACTGGAAGATCGAATCGTGAAAGAGACATTCCGGGAGTGGAGTCGAGAGTGTGTCTGCCCACCCGAGATGCCGGTCTGCACGTGCCGTGGTCGTGCTCTCGGGCGCCGGCTCACGAAGAAGCCCATGCGGCCTACGGAGATGGAGGTCGCTTCAAACCCGCGGTCCCGCAGCGCGCGGCTCCGGGGTTGGATTCGGGCATGAGCAGGAAGCCGGCTTCCAGAGCTCGAAGCGGAACCGGCCCGTCGAGCGCTGGCAGGGGCTCGAGGTCTCGCCGGAAGGGGCGGCGTCGTGCGAGGCCAGGCACCCGAAGACGGCAGTTGGTCGTGGCGGGCTGCGTGTCGGCGGTCATCGGCTCGCTGGTCGTCTCTGTCGATCGGACCGCCAGGGGACGGCAGCTGGCCGAGTCGATCACCGAG
>JAMJQV010000059.1 GCA_023554435.1 Gemmatimonadota bacterium
AGCCGGCTCGTCCTCTCGGAGCGCGTCTCCGCAGCGCACCCCATCCGCATGAGTCCTCGGTCTTTACCGGAGCGCGTCTCCGCAGCGCAGCGAGGACCGTCAGGATCAAGAGAAATGTCGCAGGTCAAGGCGCACGACGAGCGGCGACTGAGAAGCCACCCCATCCGCATGAGCGGGCTCGTCCTCTCGGAGCGCGTCTCCGCAGCGTAGCGAGGACTAGCGCGAAGAGAGGGCGAAACGCTCAATCGTAGAAGCCGTGCAGCCACCACTTCGCCTCCTTCCCCTTCCCCCTCCCTCGCCACTCCCGATACAACCACAACAACTCCCCTTCTTCCGTGCAGGCCCGGTAGTATTCGCGTCGATACGGATCTTTCCACCAATCACCGGAAAGGCGCTCCGGGCCCTCGGCCACGATCAGCGAACGACGTCCCGCGCGATCCCGAAGCTCACGGGGACAGCCTTTGCTGGCCCACACTTCCACCTCGACCGGTTCGGGCAGAAGATGAAGCGTGCTCTCGAGCGACCCATCCGCAGACATGATCCGGCTCGTGCCCGGGGACGGATCGGAGCGCGCCTTCTCCTCTTCCGGTGTCTCTACGGAAGCTGCTGCTCTCCATCGATTGCGAGACTCGGGTCGGTGAATCGCACGTGGATGGGGCCACGCCACGGCCTGTTCGCCCAGCCGGGCACGCAAACGCGAAAGAGCGGCGGCAGCCGCCATCGGGTCACGCCAGTCGCCCGTGAAGAGATCTCCCTGGCGTGCACCCGGAGGCGCCGTCTCCTCCACCCGCAGCGTGATTCCCTTTACCGGAGCCGCCAGGCAACCGTTCGAGTCCACTGCGCGCTCCAGGGCCGCGCGACACAGGTCGTACAGCAGGTCCTCCCGTCTCGTCGCACGTGCAGGAAGCACTCTTGCCCGCTGTGTGGCAGCGGATCCGTCCAGTTCCAGCTCGAGTGAAAGACGGGAAGCACACCGTCCCACGCGCAGCAGATCGGAGCATACCCTGTGCAGGAGGTGACGAAGCACGAACAGCAGCGGCTCCAGTGTGACGGCTGCCCCATCCAGTTCGAGAGAGGATTCGGGGAGTTCGTCCGTGGTGAGAGAGCGGAAGGTTCGATCGTCTTCCGCACAGGCCCACCGATGCGCCTGCACACCGGAAGGACCGAATCGGACTTCCAGCTCGCTCCGGTCCCGAAGAGCCAGTTCCCCTACACGGTGGAATCCCAGCGTCCGCAGCGTTTCACGCAGTTCGTCCGAGAGCGGCAGGGCCGAGAGCGGCAGGGGGTACAGGAAAGCCGGGCCGGCCCCCGGAGACACGATGATCGTGGATTCCTCGTGCACGACACCTCGGGGAAAAGCCGAAATATCAGCAATGTCCGACTTCCGGCCTTCCAGGTGTCTGGCCAGCATCGCCGCGGCATCGGCCACAACCGCTACGTCCGCCACACCGATCCAGGCCCTGCTGAACCCCGCCTGCAGCACGGCTTCCCGAAGCGCCTGGACCAGGGCCGACTCTCCCCCCCTTCGGTTCCATCCTCGCGCGTCTACCCGGCAGACTCCCGGGCCCACCGGGGCTACACGGGGTGACCCGACCAGCAACGCCGTCGCGAGGCGGGTTCCTCCCGGATCGTTGGAGCGTGCGGGATTTTCAGCCGTGAGAACGGTAGCTACACGAGATGGGGCCCTGCTCAAGTCGCCGGCCCTTTCCGGTCTCGAGCCGGATCAGGTCCCCAGGCAGGAGACACCGGGCAGAGAAGCGGCACTTCCACCGCCCCCCGTTTTCCTACACGTACCCAGATGGGTCGAACGGAAGGAAGAAAGGGCCCGAACTTCTCCTGTACGGATTCCACTCGACCCGCACGAAAAGACAGACGGAGGGCGGCCATCGGAACGTGCCCCACCGTCAGAAAAACGGCGTTGGCCTCCTCGGCCAGGCGCTGCAGACGGATCGTCACGGCTCGTCGCAGCAGAGGATCACCTTCTTCGGATACCGTGGCGTGCGTGGATGCCAGGAGTGCCACGGCCCCGAACGCGCCACTTCGGAGGATGAGGTCCGCACACCATGCGGCCTCGGATGGGTCCGGGGGACGAATGACCCAGAATCTTCCCTCTCCCGCAATCAGGCCGACCCAATCCGGCGCATACAGGGAACGAGCCGGATCGATGAGAGCGATCGACTCGCCGGTCGCTCGCAGACTGGCCATAGCGGCCCGAAGCAGCGATGTCTTGCCACTCGACCGGGGACCCAGCCATTCGACCACCTGGCCACGGGGCAGCCCTCCCCCGGGCAATAACGTATCCAGGGAAGAAACACCCGTGGGAACGGAACCGCCCGGACCGCGTGGTATCGATTCGATCCGTTCAATCTGCCGTTCCAACTCCACGATGGCCGCCGAGCGCCGCATCTCCCTCTCCCGCGAATACCGAACAAAAACCGAAAGTAAAGAAGATGATACAACACCGCCCTCGTGGCCGGCAAGGTCACACGAGGGCGGCTAGTGCATCACTGAGTGAAGAGAGACTCCGGTCAGTTCGGCTGCCTGACGCCGAATCGGAGCCCCAGTCCGAACTTCCAGAAGGAAGGCAGCCCGGGCGGTGTCTGGTACTCCACGAAACTGTCGATCGCGAACGTCTGGCTGAAGGCGTACCAGAGTCGCATCGATGCATCCCACAGACTCCCGCTGAGCTCATCAGAAATGTCATTGCTCACATTCCCATAGAACACCGCGGGTTCGACGCCGAGACCCGATTCAGCCTCGAAGCGCGTGGCCAGACCTACCCGAAACTCCTTGGAGGGTACCCGGTTCGGCACGCCCTCCGGCACCCCGGAGAGGCCGGATCCGAAGTAATCACCGTACGAGATGCTGGGCTTCACCACGGTTGAGGATCCCGCCGAGATTCCCCCCTCTGCGAACAACACCCAGTCGTCCCGATCGAACCAGTGCCCCAGCCAACCGCCCAGCTTGAACCAGCCTCCCGACTCGAATCCGAACGTCTGGTCCAGCGTCCAGGTGGTCTGGATGGTGCCGTTCACCGGCTCTTTTCTGCGCCCGAACTCGAACGATGTGCGGCTGGCCCTGTTGGCCCCGTAGCTGTAGCCCAGGCCACCGTACATGCCCTCGATGTCATCCTGGCCGCGCACGAGATACGGGTGACGGAAACTCAGCATGTTGTCGAAAGCCAGCCAGAACTCGAATCCGGCGCCGGGAGCAAGTCTTACTTCGGCCCACCGGAACCCTGGATCCCGGCCGTTGTCGTTCGTGTAGCCGCCCCACAGGTCCGCTTCGAACAGCAGGGGGTTCTGGCTCAGCCGATCGAGTCCCCGCAGGGCCTCTTCGTTCGCGGGATCCAGATCGAGGGCCCGCTCATACGCCTCCCGCGCCCCGCTCTCCTGCCCGAGACGGGCCCGGGCCGTCCCCAATCCAACCCACGAGTCCACGTCAGTCCGGTTTTGCGTGAGCGCGAGATCGAACCAGCGGGCTGCCTCGCCGTTGTCTCCCGCCCCGAGGCTGGCCCGCGCCATACCGACCTGGGCATCACGGCGCGACGGCTCCATCCTCAGGACCGCCCGGTAGCGCTCCACAGCCTCTGCGTACTGTCCCTCGGCCGCATAGGTGTCGGCCACGCCGGTGGCTGCGGCCAGGTTGGACGGATCGGCTTCCACGACCTGCGAGTACAGTTCCCGCGCCCCCGCCGCATCGCCCGCCTCGATCAACACCGCCGCCTGCACGAGGGCCGCCTGCATGGCGGCAACGGTCATTCCTCCTACCGTGATCGGGAAGGCAAACACGCGGCTCACTTCTCCGGCTACAGCCGTCACCGTGGTCTCCGCGCCGCGAGCGCCCATCGTCACCATCGTGCTGGCCTGGCCCCCGTCGTCCGTCAGGGCCATCTCCGGACTCACCCGGCCGTTATCCGCCGAGAAACGCACCTCTACGTTCCGGGTCGGGGCGCCGGCAACATCCATCACCGCCACGACGAGCGGCAGGGGAAGAACCGAATTGGCATCCGCCGCCTGGTCATCTCCGGAGATCGCTACGAGCCGAGCCACGGCGGCGGCGGGCCGCGCCACTCCGCTGGAGCCCAGAACCTGCCCCCCGGACATGAACACCAGTCGATTGTCGCCGCCGAGGAGCGATGCGACGACTTCGAACTCGAGCGCTCCTTCGGCCGACGTACGTCCCGAAGCGAGAGCCGTACCACTCTCGGAGCCCGCCCGCATCTCCAGCGGCACGTCGGCGACCGCGTTGCCAAACCGGTCCTGGACCACGACTCGAAGCAGCCCCGGCGTGTCTTCGTCAACGAGTGCCAGCGGATCGGGGCTGATCGCCACCCGTACGGGAGCCCCCGGGGCCACCCGGAGAGTGACGGCTCTCGAGCCGCCGACCGTCACATTGCCGGCCAACGTCAGGTTGAACGTCCCGGCCCGATTCCCCACGGGAAAGACGAACGCGCCCCGACCGTTCTCGTCCGTAACCGCCCTCGCATCGGAACCCTCGACGAGCGCACCGCTGCCGACGAGTTGCAGCCGCAACCCACTCTCTCCGGTCGCGCCCCGGTTCACGGTCACCGGGATCTGCACCGTGTCGCCAGCGGACACGTCGAAAATCCGCCGGCTCATGCTGAACTGAAGAGCCGGCGCGGCCACCGGCGGCGGAACTGCCGCGCAACCCTCGATCGCCGTCATCACGGCTTCGTCCGCTCCCAACGCCCGAAAATCGGTCCGGTCCCGTGCGGTCGGGGCGAACGACAGGCAGCTCTGCCTGATGATCCCCGCCACCTCCGCCTTCGTATAGGTAGTCCCCGTCAGGAGGCGGATGATGTCGCTCTTCTGCAGAGGTTCCGCTTCCTGTGCGCCGATCGTCGGAGGCGCAAGGAGAAGCACCACGAGCGCGGCGACGAACGTGACGAGTCGGTGCATGGACTGAGTCCTCATTCGGGGCGTGGACACCCGGAGGCGTCGAAGTGCTGGTTGAGCCGGTTCATGTCTTCCACCAGGCGCTCGTACTCAGCGTCGAGTGCTTCGTCCATCGCCGATCCGAGCCCGGCGTATGCCCCGGCCATCGTGATGAAGAAGTCGTCCGCTGTCGCATAGCCTCCAGCCAGCATCTCACATCCGATGCGGCCGAGATCGAAGTCCTGCTGCCTTTCCCCGTAGCGGAGCATGGCTTCCTCCAACTCGGTCGAGGCGTCCAGGAAACGCTGCACTTCGGCCGGGACCTGTGGTGGAGGCTGCTCCACTGGAGCCGGCGCCACCGGTGGGGGCTCTCCGCCGGACCTGAAGATCTGCAACCCTCCCAGGTATCCACCGACCATGACCGCCACGACGGCGAAGAGCCAGACGATGGTCCGGCGCCGCACGGGCAGCCTGGGATACATGCGATCGGCCTGGTTGTCCGCAAGCACGAGCGTCACGGACGATGCGCCGGCGTCGACCGTCGGCTGTACCGTGACGAGCGGCGGGGTTTCCGGGCCCGCCGGCTCCCCCGTCTCAGCCGATTCGGGTTGGACTTCCCGGTCGGCGGTGTAGTTCTTCCAGCGGACGGCCGTCGGAAACGGGCCTGAAGCCGGAATGTCCTCCACGGCCAACAGTTCGCGGAAGCACGCCAACTCCGTTTCGACCTCGCCCTCTGCGGAGGGGCGGAACACAGCGCCCATGGGCCTGGCCGGATCCGGAACCACCAGCACGGAGCACTGCCATGGCTGGCCGAAGTACCGGTCGTTCATCTCCCGGTCACCTTCCGAGAGCATCAGCCCGAGAAGATAGTGCGTGTGGTACCAGCCGATCAGCGCCCCACCGTGCTCACGGAACTCTTCCTGGGAATCCGCCCACGCCCGCAGGAGAAACGGGTCCGGCGCATCTTCTGATATGGGCTCGTCCTTCGCGATGACCCTGTCGACCACGGCGTAGTGGACACCCGACTCGGGACACCGATACAGATTCCCGAGGAGAAAGCCGAAGCGAGGCTGCCTCCCTTCAACGTCCGCGTGCCTGTTGATCTGCCGAAGGGCGGACCGGGCAAAGAACAACTCGTATGGCCCCGACTCTGCGGGCCCGGTGGGATCCCCTGGGTCGCGGATGGGCGACCAAAGAACGGACCGATCAACGGGCAGAGAGGCCCGGTGGTGCCGAACCGGCTCATCCCCCCCTCCGGGTCCGCCAGCAGCGTGCCGAAGGGGCGTGTCGCCCGATTTCATCCCGTCAGTCATTCGCGCACTCTCAGTTCAGCGCGATGAGGTCGAGTACCGGAACACCCATCAATGCCGACCGGCCGGTGCGAACCCTTCCCACCACTTCGATCATCTGCAGCGGGCGCAGGCCCTCTGCTTCGAGCAACAGCTCCGGTGGTACGGCCACATAGACGAACCCCTGCTCACCATCGGAGGCACGCGCCAGGATGAATGGTTCGCCTTCGTAGAAGTCCGCTCGCGTCGGCTCCGCACGCTCGACCGAGACGAACTGCAGTCGCCAGCGAACCTGGCGCCCACGATACTGGTCCGGATTCGCTGTGACATCGGCCGAACTCAGATCTTCACTGGCCATGGCCGAGTCGGCGGGAAGAGTCGAGGGCACCCAGACCCACCCCTCCAACCGCACCCGGGCCCAGCTTCCCTGGCGGGCGAGGACCTCCAGATCCGCGTCGGGTTGGAGGGCCGCAAGCGTGTCCCCCGATGGTGAAACGTGCAACTGCACACCCTCGCCCGAGACGAGGATACGATCCGGCAACTCGGCCGGGCTCGGCGGGGCTTCTTCCTGCGCAGGAGGATCGGCGGAGGCCGTGGCCTCCGTTGGAGCCACCCCGCCCCCTCCGCCCTCTACCTCGACGGCGGACTCCGACCACACCCAGGCGGTTCTGCGAATACGTGTCCAGTTCCCCTGTCGCTCGATCCGGTCCAGCAGCATGCCCCGCAGCATGCGGGCGACCCGTCGGGCCTCGGCCTGCGGAGCCTCGCGGAGGTTCTCGCCGCCCGGGTTGGAGACGATCAGATCGAAACCGTCGCGATCGGTGTCCGAAACAGAAGGACTCCAGACCCACCCTTCAAGGGTCGCACGAATCCAGCGGCCCTGACGCGACTCCACGTCGAGGACCGCTCCCTCGAACACCGTGGCGAGCCGATTGCTGCTCGTCACTCGAGGTTCCTTCCGGAAGTTCTCCTCCGGAACGGATATGCGCACGGACTGGCCGATCGCCGGGTCAGCGGACCCTGCGATCAAGCCAAACACCAGCAGCGACAAGACGACAATTCCTCGCGTCGACATCCGAACTGGAAATGGGAGGGTTCGGCCTCTACATTGGCCACCTTGAGTCCCGCTCCGGCGCCTCGCCCTTTCACCGGGCATCGCATCGCGGCGGGACTCCACGTTCATCGGTGTCGAGTATAGACGACGGTTCGAACAGGTGTCAATGAAATTACTGCAAGAAGTCAAGCTCGCGAGTGCCCGTGGCCGGTGGTTGGCGGTCATGCTGGCGGCGATGAGCGGCGTGGTCTTCGGCCCCGGTTCGGCGGTCGGGCAGGAAGAGGAGATCGACACCCCATATCGTTGGGTCGAGGGTGGTACGCGACTTGGCCTGGTGGGCGGCTACATCTTCACCAATCGGGGTGATCCGCCATTCGGCCCCGGATCGTCTCCGTTCATCGGCACCCGGTTTCGGGCGCGACTCAGCAGTCCCCTGTCACTCGAACTCGGACTCGGCTACGGCAATTCGGACGAGTACGTGATCGACCCGAGGTTGGAAGGCGGCCCTGCCGTCGTGGACACGGTGAATGCCGACTGGCTCATCATCGAAGCGTCACTGCAATTCGCCTTTACCGGGGCCCGGTCCTATCGCCGGCTCCAGCCGTACGTGGTGCTGGGCGGAGGCATTCTCCAGGGGCTGAGCACGGGCACCAGCGAGGTCCTCGCGAGTCCCCAGCAGCCTTTCCGATACGAGATCGGCACCTCTCCGATGGTGCACCTCGGAGTGGGCGCCGAGTATCACATCTCCCGGAAATTCGGCCTGGCGTTCGAGGTTCGAGACAACTTGTGGAAGATCAAGACTCCGGAGGGCTGGTTTCGCATCGATGTGCTGCAGAACATTCTCGACTCCGGGTCGGAGGCTCCTGCCAACAATCAGTGGACCCACAACTTCGAGCTCACGGCCTCACTCTACTACTACTTCTGAGCCCGCGGGATGACCGTTGAGCGGGATTCGAAGATCGGCACCATGAAGGTTCTCGCTCCCGAGGCGCTGGTTCGGGTACGAGTGAACGAATCCTACACGCTCGAATGGAGCTGTACTCCCCGCGACCTTTCCTGTCTGGCGACAGGCTGGTTCGTATCCGAGGGCATCGTGCGTACCCCTGGCGAGATCGAAGACCTGTCGGAAGTGGACTCCGGGACGGGATATGCAGTCTGCCTGTCGGTCCGACTCGCTCGCCCGGCGCTGGCCCGGTTGGCGGCCGCCCTGTCCGGCGACACCGCGTCGGCGGTCCGTCCCGCTGCGTTGACTGCCTCGGTGGCGGATCGAGAGCCCGACACCACTGGGGGCCGCCAGATCCGATCGCTGCTCGAGGACCGTGGCCGCGTCACCTCCTGGTTCCGGGACATGTTCGACCAGGCAGCCCTTCGATCGAGCGTGGGAGGCGTGCACACGGGGGGGTTGGTCGTCGAGGGAAACCTGGCCCAGGTCGTAGAGGACGTCAGCCGGCACCACGTCGTGGACCGTCTGGTGGGCTCGGCAGTTCTGACCGGGGCGGTGCGGGTGGAAGCGATCTTCCTGGTCAGCGCGCGCATCTCAGGCGCCATGGCGGCAAAGGCGTGCAGGGCGGGTATCGGAGCCCTCGTATCCCGGTCCGTGCCGACCGAACTCGCGGCGGCCATAGCGGCTCCGCGTGGCCTGATCCTGGTGGGTCGGGCACGAGGAGAAGCACCGCACTACTACTGGCCAGCATCGGACGCGGCGGGATGAGCGGGGGTCCTCGATCGGACATCCTCGGCGCCGTGCTCGCCGGCGGCCGGAGCAGGCGATACGGCTCGGACAAGGCGTTCGCCGAACTGGGCGGTGTGTCCCTCGTCCACCGGGCCGCGCAGACCCTTGGACCGCTGGCCGATCGCGTCGTGGTGGTCGCCAATGATGTGGACAGGCACTCACTGGAGGAACAGCCGGTTCGCCCCGACCTGGTGGGCGGCATCGGCCCCCTGGGCGGACTGCACACGGCCGTCGCCTGGGCGGCCGAAGAGGGGTTGAGGGGAGCGGTCGTCCTCGCCACGGACATGCCGTTTGTGCCCACGTCTCTGCTCGAGGACCTCGTCAACAGGCTCGAGCGGGGCACGGCTGTCGTACCGGCGAGCCACGGCCATCGCGGATTCGAACCCCTGTGCGCGGCGTACGACGTGGGGTGCCTCCCGGCAATCGAAGCGGCGATCAACAAGGGAGACCGGGCCGTGATCTCCTTCTTCCCGGCCGTCGACCTGCGGATCGTGGAACTGGCCAGGGTGTCTACGCACGGCGATCCGGAT
This sequence comes from Gemmatimonadota bacterium, assembly GCA_023554435.1. Taxonomy (GTDB): domain Bacteria; phylum Gemmatimonadota; class Gemmatimonadetes; order Palauibacterales; family Palauibacteraceae; genus Benthicola. Next base: position 9,504 of record JAMJQV010000059.1, read on the forward strand.
ACGATGTTCTTCAACCTGAACCGGCCGGAGGACCACCTTCGCGCCGACGCGCTGCTCGCGGCGCTGCGAGCGGCGGGACCGGCTCCCGAATCCGACACCGGAGTTTCGGAACCAGAATGAGCACGGATCGAATGTTGATACTGACTGTCGTTCGGGCATGGAGATCGAGGTCGCAAGGCCGACTGGCGCTGGCCGGAACCCTCTGGTTGCTGGCAGCGCCAACGCTTGCCGTGGCGCAGGAGCCCGCGCTGATCGAGGGATCCGGCTACGCCACCACCCTGGGTTCGCCCATGGAGTTGGCGGCAAGGCTGGACCGGATCCTGGCCGACCCGGCGCTGACGCGAGCTCACCTCGGCCTGATCGTCCAGGTAGCCGAAACGGGCGAGGTGCTCTACGAGCGCGACGGCGAGAAGCTGTTCGTACCGGCGAGCAACACGAAGATCGTGACCGCTGCCGTGGCTCTCGATGCCCTGGGGCCGGCGTACCGGTGGAGAACATCGTTGGTCGCGGATGGCGACATCTCCGACGGCGTGCTCAATGGGGACCTGTGGATCGTGGGTGGAGGCGACCCGCAGCTCGGCCGGGAAGCCGTCGCGTCGTGGCCCGAGCTTCTCGGACGAGCCGGAATCCGCCGCATCGCCGGCGACGTGATCGGTGACGACCGGGCGTTTGGAGGGCCGCAGTGGGGAGAGGGCTGGTACTGGCACGAGGTCTTCGCGTCCTGGGCGGCAGGCGTATCGGCCTTGCAGGTGTGGCCCAACACCGTGCGTGCCAGGCTCTTGCCCGGAGCCCGGGTGGGTGATCCGGCGCGGTTCGAACTCACGCGTCCGGGACCGGCGCTTCCGATGGCCATCGACGTCAGGACGGGAGCCCCGGGATCGGATGTACGCCTGCAGTACGAGCCACCGCCGGAGGGTGGCGACGTGAGGATGACCGGGTGGATTCCGGCTTCCGACACAACGAACCTCCACCTGGCGACGCACCACCCGACGCTCTACCTGCTGGAGACACTGGGCGAGGCGCTCGCGGACGCCGGCATCGAGGTCGAGGGCAGGATTCGCCGGGTCGCCGATGGGGCCCGTCCGACCCACCCGGGCTGGACACACGTCGTGTCATCCGACTCTCTCGGGGCGGTCGTGTCCGAGATGCTGAAGCAGAGCGACAATCAGATGGCGGAGTCGATCCTGCGGACCGTGGGCCTGGAGGCAACGGGCGAAGGAACCGCTGCCGCCGGGCTCGCCGTGGTGGGAGGGGTTCTGGCAGGCTGGGGCATCGAGCCCGGTGCGATGGCGCTGTCGGACGGATCCGGTCTGTCGCGGTACAACCGGATAGCACCCAGCGCGATGGCCCGCCTCCTGCGAGCCATGTGGAGGCATGACGAGTATCGGGTCTTCTTCACCGGTCTTCCGGTGGCCGCGGTGGACGGGACGCTGCGTCGGCGCCTGGCCGGTACCCCTGCGGAGGAAAACGTGAGGGCCAAGACGGGCTCGCTGAGTTCGGCCCGAGCCCTGTCAGGCTACCTGGCCGACGGAAGCGGGGAGACGCTGGTGTTCTCGTTGATGGTCAACGACTACGACGTTCCAGGCAGCGTGGCCGTTGCGCTCGAGGATCTGATCATCGAACAGGTGGCGATGTACCGTCGGCCCGTGGAGCCCGGCTGGCCAGCCTATCGGGAGGAAGAACGATGAACTCGCGGCCTGGAAAAGGCCCGCGACGAGATCCCGAGGCGGACTGGTTGGGCTGGCGCGAGGCGCGCGAGGCGATCCTCGCTCACTGTGAGGCCTTGCCGACGGAGCGGATCCCTGCGGCCCGGGCCCTGGGGTGCGCCGTCGCCGAGGACGTGACGGCCGCCATCTTCCATCCACCGTGGGACAACAGCGCCATGGACGGGTTCGCCGTACATGCCGCTGACGTCATGGGAGCGAGCCGGCAGAATCCCATCACGCTGCCCCTTTCCGATGACATTCCGGCGGGTTCGTTCCCTTCAGGCCCACTCGAGATCGGTACGGCGGCCAGGGTCATGACCGGGGCGCCTGTACCGGCGGGTGCATCGGGCGTGGT
>JAMJQV010000060.1 GCA_023554435.1 Gemmatimonadota bacterium
CTGGGGTGGCGTGCTGGACGAGATTCCGCGCCTGTCGGATGCGGCCGAGAGGATGTCGGCCATCCAGGCGGAGTGGGTGGACAAGGGCGGTCGTCCGCCGCCACCCCCGCCGGGGACCAGGGCTCCGGGCACCGCCCGCACGGAAGTAGGCGTTGGAGTGTCCTCAGGGTCCGGGGAGCCTGCTCCACGGCCGTAGTTTCGCCCGCCCCGGGCATCCGCTGCCAACTGCAGGTTCCCGCCGCAATGCTCCCAGACGTCCCCGGTCACCCATTTCAGTTGTCTACACACCAAACTGGTTGCGCAGACAACTGACGAACCGAACATTGCGGCATGGCCAAAGACAAGAAGCGGAAGAAGCCGAAGGAAGAAGGTCTGCTCCAGACCGGTCGATCCGACGACGCTCCGGCGTGGCTGATCCAGCGGACAGCTCGTCTCCTCAGGGTGTTGTTCCTGCGCCTGGTCCAGGTCGAGGGGGGCGTGGACCTGACACCCGAGATGTGGACGGTGTTGACCCGGCTCGTGGCCCGCGACGGCCAATACCAGTCCGAATTGGCCGCAGCCACGTATCGGGACCGTCCCAACATGAGCCGGATTCTGGCGGGAATGGAGCAACGGGACCTTGTATTCAGGCGGCCTGACTCCGAGGATCGGCGGAAGACCCGCATCTACCTCACTCCGAAGGCCCGGGACGTCGTAGCTTCAACCGCGCCTCTGGCGATGCGCACGCGCGACCGACTGTACGAAGGTCTGAAGAAGAAGGAACTGAAGGCCCTGCGCCGTGCCCTCCGGATCGTGGAAGCCAACACGCTGTCCGTGCTGGACGATCTCGAAAGAGAAGCGCCGCCCGAGTTGGGCGGCGCCAGTGGTGCAGGCCGGATAGCCGGTGTCCCGGTCGGCTGAACCGCGGGGGTCAGCCTCCGCTCTTCAGGTGGATCGAGCCGTTCACGGTCTCCATCTGGAGTTCCCGTCCTCCGTCTCCGATCGTCCCCTTCATGTTCTTCATGGAGAACTTCCCCTGTACGGTGAGCGGGAAGTCCGTGTTCATGCTTCCGTTGACCGTGGACGCCGACACATCCGTGCTGGCGTTGTCCGGCAGCTTCACTGTGATGCTTCCGTTCACGGTGTTGAAGTGCGTGGTTCCGCTCCAGTCCGCCCGTCCCATCGAGGCCTGGATCGAACCGTTCACCGTCGTGGCGCGCGCCAGGCCGGACGTGGACACTTTCACGTCGCCGTTGACCGTGGTGGCCTTGACATCCGCCCCGATATCGCCCGCCTCGATCTTTCCGTTGACGGTCGATGCGACGAAGCGCACCCCCGCCGGCACCTGCACCGTGAAGGCGACGCTCACGTCGTTGTCCTCGCTGGACAGGCGGCCTCCATCACCGGGAGCGCACTCGTTCTTCTTGCCCCTGGCATCGGGGTACACGGCGCAGATCGTCACCCCGTCCGAGTGCTCGACCACTTCGATCCGCACGTCCGCCGGATCGTCCTTATTGCCCTTCTTGACGGCGGTCACCGTTACCTGGCTGCCCGACGCGCCCGAGGCCTTGATGGCGCCGTTGATTCCCTTGATTTCAATCGCGTCCCCGCGATCCACCGTCCCCTGCCAGTCCCAGTCCTGCGTCTGCTGCACGCCGGGAGTGGCCTCGAACAGGTCTCCCACCACGGGCGTCTCGAGCGAGCCTGCTACCGTCACCAGTCCCGCTGCCGCGAGAGCCAATGCCCCAATCGTCTTCATCGTCAAACCCCTTGTCTACTCTTGCCTGAGCGAGATAATGCCGTCGAACGCCGACAACTCGACGAGAGCCTTACCGGTCCCAACGGTGAACGAGATCCGCTTCTTGCCGAAATCACCCTCGAGCTCGACGGCGAAGTCGGTATCCAGCTCTCCACTGAACGTGTCGATCGAGATCCGTGCGTTGGCTCCGTTCGGAATGAGCACGTCCAGATCGCCATCGTGGGTCGAGAGCACGTACCGACCGCCATCGACGATCGTACCGTCATAGGCGATGTCCCCGTCCACGGCGTTCACGCTCACGTTGTCCGAGGTGATGCCCTCCAGAGTTACGTCCCCATCCACAGCCGTCACCGCGATGGCCCCATCCGACTCGGAGACCGAGACGTCCCCATCCACGGCGTTGACGGCGATCTTGCCCGACGCACCGGCTACGGTCACCGGCCCATTCACCGCGTTGAGAGCGACGTTTCCGGAGCCGCCCACCAGCAGGATCTCACCTTCGGCCGTGCTCACCGATACGGATCCAGCCGATCGCTCGATGCCGACCTCGAGCGAGACACCGGTGATCTCGAGAGCAATGCTGCGAGGAACGGAAAGCGCCAGCTCCCCGTACACCGGCTCGCCCCACTCACCCTTGGTGGACACGTGGATCGTCCCGCCGGATTGCCGGATGTCCAGGCGCCCTTCGTCTTCGTCGTAGCTGGCCTGCACCCGCATCTCGTCACGGTCCCAGCCCGTGACGCTGATGACCCCTTCCAACTGGGTCACTTCGAGCCGGATCGCATCCACGGCGAACGTGGTGTCGGCCTGTTGTGCGGGCGCCATTGCGGCCAGCAACGCGGCTGTCACATGCGCTATCATGATCCCTCCCCTTCTTCCCCGTTCATCGTTCCCGCGGACCGCCCGCCCGCGGGTTCGTTCAATTCACAGCTCTATGAGCGTGCCAGCCGGGCCGCCTGCTGAAGGACGTGGAGCTTCCGCGTCCGGGCGTCGGCCAGGTGTCGATTCAAGTAGACGCTCGCGGGGTCTGCCTCCAGGGCCTCCTGCGCGCGCGCGATGGCCCGGTCGATCGTGGCGAGACTTCCCTCCAGCGTTGCCACGGTCTTGGGGTCCAACCGATCACGTCCCACCTGCAACTGCTGCTCGAGGTCCTGGATCGTCGCCTCGTACGAGAACGTCGAGCCGTCACCGGGAGCCGATACGAAGCCAGCCTCGGGAGCCGGAGCCACGGCGATCGGGCTTCCGCTCTCCAGTCCACCCGCGCCGGAACTCATCGCCATCCAGACACTCGCACTGCCCAGCACGAGCAGCGCAACGGCCGCGGCCGCGAGCTGCGGGATGGTGAAGGAAAAACGGCGGCGAGCGTTTCCGGCGCTCGACAGAGGCACCACATCGGCGAGGCGGTCGGCCTCGATACGTGCCTCGATGCCGGACCACAGGTCGGATAGCGGGGCATGCTGCGGTAACGAGGCCGCTGTGTCCTTTACCGCCCGGAGCTCTTCCAGGACGCCACGCAGCGCGGCATCCCCCTGCAGGGCGGCCTCGAGCTTGGCCAGCTCGTCCCCGGACAGGTCTCCGTCCAGGTAGTCCGAGAGCTTTTCGGTCCAGTCGGTCATGGTATTCTCGTCTCTGCTTCCCGTGCTATGGCATCTGTGCGGACTCTTGCCGCATACGATTCGATCATCAGAGGGGCTGGAAGGTTGAAAGCCCCGCCGGCGGATCACTCAGGGGCTCAGGTACTTCCTCATCAGCATACGGGCCCGATGCAGCTGCGCCTTGGTGGTTCCCGTCGTCACTCCGAGCATCTCGGCGACCTCGCGGTGCTTGAACCCTTCGACGTCGTGCAGTATGAAGACCTCGCGCGCACGATCGGGAAGTCGTCGCATGCCAGCCTCGAACTCGGCCCCGATCGCGGCCCTCGGCTCGGCGCCGGAGGTGCGGTCGAGCACGGCTTCGGCATCCGGGAGATAGCGTTCACGCCGGATGCCGAGCTTCTTCCGCTGTCCGAGAACGAGATTCACGGTCACCCTGTGCAACCAGGTGCTGAACGCCGCGTCACCCCGGAACGTGCCGAGCTTGGCCCAGACGCGGACGAACACGTCCTGCGTGACCTCGTCGGCCAACTCGGGCTCCAGCATCCGGGAAACGAGCGAATGGACCCGCGCGACGTGCCTGTGGTACAGGCGCTCGAACGCGGCCACGTCGCCGCCGGCCGCAAGCCGGACGTCGTCGAGATCGTTGTTCGCGGCGCTTCCACCGTCGCCGGGTTTCATGGCCAGAGCGATACTCGCGTTCATCGGGAGGATTGGACGGCCCCAGAACAGGAATGGTTGAAAGGGTCGAGTTGCGCAATGTTCGCCCGGTCGGCATAACGTCCCGCTACTCATGCGGGGAATGTGAATGACGATTTCGGTCTGGTATCACACCTTCGGCTGCAAGGCCAACCAGTACGACACCGAGCGAATGCGCCAGGAGCTCGAGAGCCGGGGCGCGTCGACCGTCGAGGTCCCGGAGTCAGCGACGGCGGCCGTGCTGAATACGTGCACGGTCACGGACCAGGCGGATCTGGCCGCACGCCGGGTGATCCGGAAGCTCGGCCGCCGTCATCCGGATCTGCGCATCGTGGTGGCCGGATGTTCCTCCGCCCTCAAGTCCCACGAGTACGCGGCGATGCCGGAGGTGGATGGCGTGGTCGCGGGGCAGGACCCGGTGGCCGTGGCTCTCGAGGTGGCCCCCGAGTCAGGTCTGGCTGAGGGGGACGAGGAGCCGATCGGCGGCGTCCTGCTCAGGACCAACCCCCGAGGCAGCCGTGGGTGGATGAAGATCCAGGACGGGTGCGATCGAAAGTGCTCCTTCTGCGCGACCCGCGTCGCTCGTGGAGCCAGCCGATCCCGCCCGATCGAAGAACTGGTCGCCGAAGCCCGCCTCCTGGCCGGGAGTCACTCGGAGCTCGTCCTGACGGGGATACACATAGGCCACTACGGTCTCGACCTGGCCCGCGGGAGTTCTCTTTCAGCCCTGTGCCGACGTTTGCTGGACGACGTACCCGGCGTGCGATTTCGCCTCGGCTCGATCGAGGCCACGGAAGTGGACGATTCCCTCTTGGAGATGTTCGGAGCCTCGGAAGGGCTCCTGGCGCCCCACCTGCACGTTCCCCTGCAGAGCGGTAGCGACCAGGTCCTTCAACGGATGCGGCGGTGGCACACCCGCGAGCAGTACCGCCGCCGGGTGCTCGAGATCGCCGGTCGGGTCCACATCCTGGGGCTGGGAGCGGATATCATCGTCGGATTCCCAGGCGAGACGGAGGAGGACCACGCACGGACGCGGGCGCTGGTCGAGGAGCTTCCGTACACCTACCTGCACGTATTCCCGTACTCCGTGCGCGAGGGAACGGCCGCGGCGGATCTACCGGAACGGGTGCCGGGCCATGTAGCTGCCGAAAGGTCCCGGGAGCTTCGCGAAATAGGGGTATCGAAGGGATCCGCCCACGCCGCCGGGCGGGTGGGTACCGAGGCCCTGGTAGCGGTCGAGACGGAAACCCGGGGGCTCACGGGGGACTACCTGCGAGTGTGCGTCGCCAGCCCTGCCGTTCCGGGCACCCTGGTTCGGGCCAGGCTCTCGGGCGCCCCGTCCGACCTGCGGGTTGCAGCCGGCGCGACGGGTCGGTCGGCTCTCCCCGTGCTGGCGGCTGCCACAGACTAGTCGCCGCGATCTGCAACGATTGCAGGTCGTTGCCACCCGGCTTCCGCGGAGTAGACTGCATTTCGCTCCAAGGACGACCGGCGACGCGCGGACGATCGTCCCCTCTAAGTGCGCTGCTATCAAATGATTGGGGGACAGTCTGTCTTGGGACCCACCTCCCGCGCGTCCTTCACCCCGTCTGGCGCGACTCCTGCCCGGTTCTGTGACCGATCGTCGCCTTCCGTACGAATCGGGGCATCACCGTGAAGAGGATCGGACCATGCCGAAGTCGCTCGCTCTCACTCGCCACTCCCTCCGCTGGGGTCTCGCTTTCGGCGTGGCGCTCGCTCTCCTGGCCGGGTCACCTGCCAGCCTGTCCGGCCAGGACATCTCGGAGTCTCTGAGCAGCCTGAACGAGGAGAACGGCAAGCTGTACATAGGCCCCCTGTCCACGGGATTGGCCGCCGCCCTGAACTCGGGCTTCTATCACACGGCCGAGGTGCACGACGTGCTCGGGTTCGACGTGGGCTTCCGGGTGATGGGCTCGTTCGTTCCCGAGGACCTGGACACGTTTCAGCCGATCCTCCCTGATACGATCACGATCGAGGGCCGCTTCTTCACCGATCCGTACGGACCGGCCGGAAGCTCCGGGCTCTCTCCGACCGTGACGGGTGTCGGGGACGGAATCGTCCTGGTGCCCCAGGGCGAGTTCCGTGACTCGCTGCTGGCCCTGGGAGAGAACCCCGCCGACTGGAATATCCGGTTCCCCAGGGGGTTCGACATCCCCGTCGCGCCGTACGCCGCGATCCAGGGAGCCATCGGCATTCCGCTCGGAACCGAACTGGTGCTTCGCTTCATCCCGAGCTTCACGCCGAGCGATGACGTCGGTTCGATCAGCATGATCGGCGGGGCAATCAAGCATTCCATCGATCAGTGGATCTGGGACACGCCGCCTCTCAACCTGGCGGCCGCGTTCGGATTCCAGCACTTCAAGGTCGGCGACTACCTGGATGCCAACTCCACCCAGTTCTCGCTGATCGCCAGCAAGAAGCTCTCGGTGGTCACCCTGTACGGTGCGGGGACGTTCGAGAACGCCAACCTCGACATCTCGTACGAATTCGAGCCGGATATCGTCGCCGACGTGCCGGTGGAGCTTCAGAAGGTCGAGTTCAGGCAGGAAACGCCGAACGACGTGACGTTCAAGCTGGGCGCGACCCTGGCCCTCGGTCCGGTAGGTCTCAACGCCGAGTACACGGTGGCCGCACGCGACGTATTCACGGCGTCCCTGATCTTCGGCACCTTCTAGCGCCTGGCTGTAGATTCCACCGCTCGGTACCAACTCCCGCTCGTCCTGCGGCCGGAGGCGACCCGATGATAGCGATGGTTCTCGAGCGGATCTCCCCGGTGGCCGAAAGGCCCCTGCGGCTGATCGACCTGCCCGACCCGGTGCCGGGCCCGGGCGAAATCAGGGTCCGGATTCTTGCCTGTGGCGTGTGTCGGACGGACCTGCACGTCGTCGAGGGCGACCTCCCCGAGCACACGCTGCCCATCATTCCGGGACACCAGATCGTGGGGGACGTGGACGCGCTCGGTCCGGGAGCCAGTGCCTTCTCGCCCGGCGACCGCGTGGGTGTGGCCTGGCTGCGTGGCACGTGCGGCGCGTGCGCGTACTGCCGCCGCGCGGCCGAGAACCTGTGTCCCGACTCCCGCTACACGGGCTACCACGAGAACGGTGGGTACGCGGAGCTTGCGGTGGTACCCGAGCAGTACGCGTATCGCATTCCGGACCGGTTCGACGAACTGCAGGCGGCTCCCTTGCTGTGCGCCGGGATCATTGGATACAGGGCCCTCCAGCGCGCGGAGGTCCCTGCCGGCGGCCGACTGGCCCTGTACGGATTCGGGTCATCCGCGAGCGTGGTGATCCAGATCGCCCTCCACCGCGGCTACGAGGTTCATGTGGTGACGCGAGGCGAGAGTCACCGCCGGTTGGCGCGCGACATGGGAGCGCACTGGGTGGGCCGCGCCGGCGACACTCCTCCGGTGGCAGTCGACAGTGCGATCATTTTCGCCCCGGCGGGCGAGGTCGTCCCCGAGGCCCTCCAGGCGGTGCGGAAGGGCGGGACGGTGGCGATGGCCGGCATCTACATGAGCGCCATTCCCG
>JAMJQV010000061.1 GCA_023554435.1 Gemmatimonadota bacterium
GGTGCTGGTCACCGAAGAGCTGTCCAAGGCGTGCGGCGGCATCTCGCTGGCCTTCGCGAGCACGGCTCTCGGAGCGCTGCCGATTATCGTGTCCGCCAGCGACGAGGTGAAGCAGCGCTTCCTGCCGGCCATCGCCTCGGGCGAGCGCCTGGCTGCTTTCGCCCTCACCGAGCCACAGGCCGGGTCGGACGCGGCGGGCATCCGGACGACGGCCGTCCGCGACGGCGACCACTACGTGGTGAATGGGCTCAAGCAGTGGATCACCAACGGCGGTGATGCCGAGGTCTATACGGTGGTGGTGATGACGAACCCGGACAAGGGGGCGCGCGGAGCCAGCGCGCTGGTCATCGAGAAGGACACGCCGGGGTTCACGTTCGGCAAGAAGGAAGACAAGATGGGGATCCGGGCCTCTTCGACACGGGAGCTCGTGTTCGAGGATTGCCGGGTACCGGTGGAGAACCTGATCGGACGGGAAGGCACCGGGTTCATTACGGCGATGAAGACGTTTGACGCGTCCAGGCCGGGGGTCGGAGCGCAGGCGCTCGGCATCGCCCAGGGGGCCCTCGATCTGGCGGTGGATTGGTCGATCCAGCGACGCCAGTTCGGCTCGCCGGTGTCGTCCTTCCAGGGCCTGCGTTTTCTCCTGGCCGACATGGCCATGAAGGTCGAGGCGTCGCGCGCCCTGATCTACGCGACCGCGAAGCACATCGACGCCAATCCGAAGGCCCGCTCGACGATCTACTCGGCCATGTCCAAGTGCTTCGCCTCGGATGTCGCCATGTCCGTGACCACCGACGCGGTGCAGGTATTCGGCGGGTCGGGTTACATGCGCGACTATCCGATCGAGAAGTACATGCGCGACGCCAAGATCACGCAGATCTACGAGGGCACGAACCAGATCCAGCGCGAGGAGATCAGCAAGATCCTGATCGGCGAACACATCTCGGGGCAGGACAAGTAGGGTTATTGAGATGAAGAGACAGATGGGGTCACGGCGAGTCGCAGCTCTCCTAACCATCCTGGGCTTCTTCGCGTGGCCGTCGGCGGGCCAGGCCCAGGGTCTCTTCGGCTCATCGACTCCGCCCCCCGCTCCGGTCGTACAGCAAGATTCCGCGGCCACTGAACTTCAGCCCATCCCGCTGTCGGAAATTCCTCTGCAGGTCGATGAGTCTCTGGCTCGACTGCAGTCGATCGGGACCCAGATCAGCGCGGATCCCTCCCTGGCGCTCATCGCGGACGACCTTCCCGACGAGTTGGCCGCCGTTTCCCGTGCGCACGAGCGGCTCGGACGCATCGTGCTGGACAACCTGTCGATCCGGGAGCTCTGGAATCTCAACGCCATCTGGCGAGCGCACGAGGAGAGACTTGGCCGGTGGACGGCGGCCATCGACGACGAACTGAGGGGAGTGGCCCGGGTAGCCGAGGACGGCGGGCGCATCAGGGACAGGTGGCAGCTGACCTCCGCTTCGCTCGTTCGAGAGCAGGACGTGCCTCAGCCCCTGGTAGAGCAGACGGAGCGTGTCCTGGCCGTCACCGATTCACTCGAGACCATCATCCGTGACAGGCTGACTTACCTGATTGGACTGAAGTCCCGGCTGGACGACGGGTTGGAGGGTGTGCGCCACGTGATGGCGGAGCTCGATGCAGCCCGGTCCAGCGTGCGGGGGCGGATGTTCCTGCGGACTTCGCCGCCGATCTGGCGGACCAGCGAATTGCGGGAAGCCTCTTCTTCCCGGGTGGCGGCCCGCATTTGGGCAGAGGAACGCGACGCCATCTCGGCATACACGGCGAATAACTCCGGGGTCTTCTTCCTCACCGGCATCATGTTCGTGCTGTTCGCCCTTCTGGCGGTCCGGCTGCGGGACCAGAGCGGAGATGCGTCAGCCCCGAGAGACGAGTCGTGGATCGGCGTTGCCGAGACTTTGGGCCGGCCGTTGTCCGCCGCTTTCGTGCTCACGGTTTTCACCGCGCAGATGATGTGGCCGCGGGCCCCCTTCGTGTTCTGGCAGATGATCGCCCTGGCGGCGGTCGTCCCCCTGTACCGGCTCCTTCCCCGGTCCAACAACCCCGTGATCAACCGGACCATGCGGGCGCTACTGGTCCTGTTCGCCGTCATTGCCCTGGCCGATCTCCTGGTTCCGCCATCGGCGGCGTATCGCGTGATCACGATGTTTGCGGCGCTGGTGGTGGCCGCGGTTGCAGGATGGTTGATTTCCGGCACGAGCCGCGAACAAATGGTCCGGACCGGCTGGGGCACCGTCGTTTGGATCGGCCTGCAGCTTGCCGTCGTCATAGGCATGCTGTCGTTCATTGGTAACGCCGCCGGATGGACGCTGCTGGCGGAGACGCTTTTTGGAGGCCTCGTGTACTCGGCCTTCATCGGACTTGGCGTCGTCATCGGATATCGAGTGATTGCCTCAGTCGTACGCGTACTTCCGCAGACTCGGCTTGGCCAGGCGTCGTTCATCATGCGCTCCCACGGCGACCTGGTGACATCTCGCGCCATCACGGCGCTCCGAATCGGAGCGGTCCTCATCTGGCTCTTGCTGGCGCTTGAGGCGTTCGAAGCAATTGATCCCCTGAGCCAGCGACTCGGGGAGCTCCTGACCAGTACCATTCATGTGGGCGCCGTCGGGTTCTCGCTCGAGAAGATCCTTACCTTCGCTGTCGTCGTGCTGCTCTCCATCTGGATCGCGAGGTTTGTCGCATTCGTTCTGGATGTGGAGCTGCTTCCGCGGCTCAGGCTCAAGCGCGGCGTTTCGAACGCGATCTCCACCGTCGTGCAGTGGACGATCCTCGGCGTGGGTCTTCTGACCGCCGGCAGTGCGCTCGGCCTGCAGGCGGGGCAGCTGGCGATCGTGTTCGGTGCGCTGGGCGTGGGTATCGGATTTGGTCTCCAGAACGTCGTCAGCAACTTCGTCTCCGGCCTGATCCTGATCTTCGAGCAGCCGGTGAAGGTGGGTGACAAGGTCGAGATCACCTCGCTGGCGCTGATCGGCGAGGTCCGCAGAATCGGAATACGGGCCAGCGTCGTGCGCACTTTCGAGGGGGCCGAGGTCATCGTTCCCAACAGCAACCTCATCTCTTCGGAAGTCGTGAACTGGACGCTGTCGGATCAGAAGCGGAGGGTCCGGGTGGAGGTGGGTGTCGCGTACGGGACCGATCCCCACGACGTCATCTCGCTTCTGAAGAAGGTCGCCGGCGAGCACTCCGAGGTGCTGAGTTACCCGGAACCTGCCGTCGTCTTTCTCCAGTTCGGAGACAGCGCGCTCAACTTCCGCCTGATGTTCTGGACGGCCACGTTCGATGATTTCTACCGCGTGCGGAGCGAAGTCTACGTGGCCGTGAACGACGCGTTCAAGGAGGCGGGAATCACCATTCCGTTCCCGCAGCGCGACCTTCATGTAAAGGCCCTCCCCGGGCCGGCGGCGACCCCCGAAGACTGAGCGTGATCTGACGGTTTTCTCCACTCGACGCGACCGCTACAATGAGGGGCAGCGTCCCTCCCCGCTCCCCTCTCGAGTGTTGGGCGCGCGCAACGTCTGTTGAGTCGGCACCACAGGGCCGGCTACCGGATGCTGCGACGGCAATAGCATTTAACTGTCTGTATTGACTGTAGATACGAAGCCAGTCGCCTCGCAAACTGCGACGGCACGACTCTCGCTCTACCCAGGGCCGAGGAGTTTCCCAGGGGGACAAACCACCCGAAGGGACAGGATCCATGAAATCTCCGGTAAGCCTGGAGTATGTCATCGCTGTAGCACTGCTCGCGGTCTCGGCCGCGGTGCTGTCGTACGTGACGCCACAACCGGTATTCAACCTGGCCGCCATTCTGCTCGGCATCTACGCCCTGCACCTCGTCAGCGTGAGGATCGTGGTGCGCCAGTATGCCGGCGCAACGCCTGCTCGCAGTTCAAGGCGTGCGCGCACCACGGCCGTGGATCGAGAGATTCAGCAGATGCGGGAAGAGCTGGACCTGGAGCGCCGCGAGCTCGACAACCGGAAAGCTGAGCTGCAGCAGAGAATCGTCGCCGCGGAGCAGCAGTGGGAGCTCCTTCGGCAGATGATCCGCGATCGTGTGGAGAAGGGAGGCACCCTTCCGGATTCGGTCGTGGCGAACCCGGAGAACGTGCTGAGCTCGACATCGTCTCCCGGTCGGACCAACGGATCGGACGATCCGCCGCGCATTCACGGTCGGTGGTGATCCGAAGGGGACCAGCATTGTCAGAGGGGAGTCCAGGACGGTGACGTGACGTAACACGTCGTTGCGATGAGGAGCGAGT
>JAMJQV010000062.1 GCA_023554435.1 Gemmatimonadota bacterium
GGCGTCCGTGCAAACGAGCCGCGTGCTCCCGGCCGCAAGGGCTTCCCCTGTCGCAGCACGAACGGCCAGATAGGAGAAGGTTACCGTTCGACTACGCACTCGGCTCACCCGGGTGAAGATGTCGACGGCGTCGTCATAGCCGGCCGGACTCCGGTACTCGATTTCGACGTTTGAGACAGGCAGCTTCACTCCCTGACTCTCGATCTCGGAATACGCCACGCCGGCCCCACGCAGGAGTTCCGTGCGCCCCAGCTCGAACCACGCGAGGTAGTGCATGTGGTGCGCTCTCCCCATCTGATCCGTCTCCGCGTAGCGTACGCGAAGACGCGTGCGCTCGCCGGCAGTGGGGTCTGGGCTCATGTCGTCCCTCGCAGGAGATAGAACGGGGCCCCCCTGGCCCGTTTCACGTTCGTCAGCGCCACTCTATACTTGGCGGCATGGAAAGGTCCAGCATCGTCATCTCCGACGCCCACCTCGGTGCGGCCCCCGCGGACAATGAATCCGCGCTTATGTCGTTCCTCGCCGGGATCCCGGATATCACCCAAGACCTCCTGATCAACGGCGACCTGTTCGACTTCTGGTTCGAGTATGACACCGTGATCCTGAGTCGGCACTTTCCCGTTCTGCGAGTACTGGCGGATCTGGTCGACGCGGGAGTCCGTATTCGGATGCTGGGAGGCAACCACGATTCGTGGGGCGGGCGATTCCTGACGGACGATATCGGAATCGAACTCCTGGACGGACCGGTGACGACGGAGGTGGGAGGTCTCCGCGCCTACGTCGCCCACGGCGACGGGCTTGGTGGGGGCGACTGGGGGTACCGGGCCCTCAAGTCCGTGATTCGGAGCAGGCCGGCACGTGCTTCCTTCAAGCAGCTGCATCCCGATTGGTCCGCCCGCCTGATTCGGATGGTCAGCCGAACGGAAAGCCGGCATGGCAGGCCCGACGACCCTGGAAGCGACCGGCGCTCCGAGCGGCTGCGCACGCTTGCCAGAGAGCTCCTGGCATCGAATCCGGACCTCGACCTGGTGGTGTTCGGCCATTGCCACCAGCCCGAGCTTCTCGAGGTGGAACCGGGGCGCTTCTATCTGAACTCGGGAGATTGGCTGCACCATTGCACCTGGGCCGAGGTCTCGCCCGACGGAATCGAGCTCAACCAGTGGAATCCACGCTGACCATCTCGAGGTGCTCTACCTCTTCTCCGAGGAGCCGACGGGCCAGAAGGTCGAACCTGGCCGCTTCGTCGGTCACGTAGTAGCGCGCAGCGGCCGGCGGTCCCGACGGACTCGCCAGGTCCTCGGAGACCAGCAGACGCTCGAGAGCCGCGGCGGTAGACTCAGCCGAGTCTATGAGGCGCACGTTC
This sequence comes from Gemmatimonadota bacterium, assembly GCA_023554435.1. Taxonomy (GTDB): domain Bacteria; phylum Gemmatimonadota; class Gemmatimonadetes; order Palauibacterales; family Palauibacteraceae; genus Benthicola. The sequence continues at coordinate 1,364 of JAMJQV010000062.1, forward strand.
TCGCCCACGACACGAGCCAGCAGCGGCTTCAAGAGGGGGTAGTGCGTACAGGCCAGAACGAGCGTGTCGATCCCCTGCTTCAGTAGTGGCCCCAGGTATCGCTCCGCCGCCAACCGTGTGACCTCATCATCCGTCCACCCTTCCTCGACGAGCGGCACGAACAGCGGACACGCCTGCTCGAACACCTGGGCGTCCGGACGATGGGAGTGAATCACCCTGTTGTAGGCCCGACTTGAAATCGTACCTCTCGTTCCGATCACACCGATTCGCCCTGTGCCGGAAGCGCTCGCGGCGGCGCTCCAGCCTGGCTCAACCACACCCAGCACGGGGACTCCGGCTCGCGCCTCGACGTCGGGGAGAGCTCTCGCCGTAGCCGTATTGCAGGCTATGACGACAGCCTTGACTCCCTTATCCAGCAGGAAGTCGGTAGCCTCGATGGCGTACCGCCGGATGGTCTCCGCGGCCTTTGGGCCGTAAGGCACCCTGGCCGTATCCCCGAGGTACACGGTCGCTTCGCCTGGCAGCCGCTCCCGGATCGCCCGCAGAACCGTCAGTCCTCCCAGTCCCGAATCGAACACTCCGATCGGAGCCGTACGGACTGTTCCGTCCACAGCCTGCTTCATCTACGGCCCCCCCACCGGGACCGAGTATTGCACGGCCATCCCCGGTGATCCGTCGGGAGGTGGAACGACGGCGCCCTCGAAGCCCCAGAAGTGCGTCGACACCCACGCATCGACACCGGCAAATAGGGCCCAGAACACGGCCATCACGATCCAGTCCTCCTTCTGGTCCTTCCGTGCGGCCGCCAGTTCCTCATCGCCGGCCCTCTCTGCCGCCGCAAGCTTGGACTGCGTCTTGTAGAGCATCCAGAGCGAGGTGGCTTCCATGGTGAAGTAGAATGCTCCGCGCACCGGTTGATTCACCGTGGCCTGGCCCCACCCCGGAAGGACCAGACTTCTGAGGAACGCCCCCATCGGTGAAACGGGAGGCCCCAGGGAGTCGGCCACGGCCGCAGGTGCTTCAGATGCCGAAGTCGGTACGGAATCCGGTGGCGGCGGTACCGAGTCCTGTCCCGGTAAGGCCTCGGCCGGCAGGACGGAATCCTGCTCTGCCGGCTCCTGCGCCGGCAGCGCTCCGCCCGAGGTGAGAATCATGAGCAACGCGAGAGCCAGCAGGCGAAAGTGGCGGGAGCGTGTGGGAGTCGAACCCACCCAGGACGCTTTTCGCGCCCCGCAACGGTTTTGAAGACCGCAGGCGACACCGGCCGCCATCCGCCCCCCCTGTTCCGTATCCCTCGGTCCTGGTTCGATGAACGTCAGGACCTGTAGGCCACCACGTCGATCTCGACGCGAGCCCCCTTGGGAAGACCTGCGGCCGCTACGGTAGAGCGCGCCGGATACGGCTGGTTGAAGTATCTTTCGTATATGGCGTTAACTAGCGGAAACTCATCCATATCCGCAAGGTAGACCGTCGCCTTCACGACGTCTCCGAACGTCAGTCCCGCCTCGTCCAGGATTGCCGCCAGATTCTGGAACACTTGGATCGCCTGGGTCTCTACGTCCTCGCCCGCGAAGTCCGGGGTGCCGGGAATCAGACCGATCTGCCCGGCCGAGAAGAGAAATCCCCCCGCCTCGACTGCCTGGGAATAGGGACCGATGGCCGCCGGGGCCCGGTCTGTATGTAGCGCTCGCATTGCTCGCTCTCCGGTTGATCTGCTCAGAATCAGAACAGGCCTTCGATCCGCCCATCCGGATGGATCTTCATCCCTTCGGCCGCCGGCCGAGCCGCCAGGCCCGGCATCGTCATGACATCCCCCGTGAGCGCAACGATGAACCCGGCACCGGCCGAGATGCGGAACTCACGAACCGTGATGTCGAAGCCCCGGGGCCGCCCGAGCAGGCTCGGGTCGTCACTCAGCGAGTACTGGGTCTTGGCCACACAAACGGGCAGATCACCCAGACCATTCTCGACGATCTGCTGGGCCTGCTTGGTGGCAGCCGGAGTCATGTTGAGACCGTCCGCCCCATACACCTTCGAGGCGACGGTCTCCAGCTTCTCGCGGAGGCTGAGTTCAGTCGAATACAGGGGCTGAAAGTCAGCCTCTCCCTCGTCTAGCACGGTCAGCACTTCTTCGGCCAGCTCGATACCGCCTTCTCCGCCCCGGGCCCAGATATCGCAATCCGCGTACGTCACTCCCGCCGCCTTGCACATCGACGCCACCATCTCGACCTCTTCGTCGGTATCGTCGGCGAATCGGTTAATGGCTACAACCACGGGCACCCCGAATTGACGTACGTTTTCCACGTGAGCCATGAGGTTCTGGAAGCCCGCATCGAGATCGCCCGTCACCGCGACGTGGTGCTTCATGGCCCGCAGGGTGGCCACCACTACCGCGGCCTGAGGCTCGAGGCCTCCCATGCGGCACTTGATGTCAAAGAACTTCTCGGCCCCGAGGTCGGAGCCGAAGCCCGCCTCGGTCACGACGATGTCGCCGAGGCGCGTGCCCGCCTTGGTCGCGATCAGGGAATTGCAGCCATGCGCGATGTTGGCGAATGGCCCGCCATGAATGAGGGCCGGCCCCCCTTCGATCGTCTGCACGAGGTTTGGCGCCAGTGCGTCCCTCATCAGAAGAGCCAGGGCCCCACCGATGTTGAGATCCCCGGCACGCGCGAATGATCCGTCGGGGCGCGTACCCAGCACGATTCGGTCTACTCTCTCCTCGAAGTCTGCCAGGTCTTCGGACAGGCAGAAGATGGCCATGATCTCGGACGCCGCCGTGATCGTAAACCCGTCCTCGCGCGGAAGGCCCTGCATCGGGCCGCCGAGGCCAATCACGAGGTTGCGCAGGGCTCGGTCGTTCATGTCCACCGCGCGCTTCCAGTTGATCTTGCGCGTGTCGACGCCAATCGAGTTGCCGCGCTGCAGATTGTTGTCGAAGACGGCAGACAGAAGGGAATGGGCCGAGGTGATCGCGTGAAAGTCGCCGGTGAAGTGGAGGTTGATCTCCTCCATCGGAAGGACCTGCGACCAACCACCGCCCGCAGCTCCACCCTTGATTCCGAACACGGGTCCCAGAGAAGGTTCGCGGAGGCACAGCATGGTGCTCTTCTCCAGGCGACGCAGCGCCTGGGCCAGCCCAACGGCTACGGTCGACTTCCCCTCGCCAGCGGGCGTGGGCGTCATTCCGGTGACGAGGACGACCTTCCCCTTCGCGGGTCGGTCCTGCAGGGCGTCCGGCGTGATCTTGGCGATGGTGTGGCCGTACGGACGCAGATCATCCGCCCCCAGTCCTATTTCACCCGCCACATCCAGGATGGGCCTCAGCGTGGCCTTCTGTGCGATATCGATATCGGTGGGCATTCTTCAGCTCCTGTTCTATGAGGTGCTTCCGGTTGTCCCGTCAACGTTCCGTCCGTCCAGCGCCTGCATCAACTCCGAGGTGGTCACCGGCACGGCACCCAACCTGGTTACCTCCAGGCCCGCGGCCAGGTTCGCCAGATATGCGGCCTGGCTGACCGAGGCCCCCGCGAGGAGGCATACGGCCAGCACCGCGGTAACGGTATCGCCCGCCCCCGTCACATCAAAGACCTCCCGTGCCTCCGGAGGCAGCAATCGAGTCTCGGCAGACGGCTCGACGAGCAGCATCCCCTCCTCGCCCAGCGTGAGAAGCAGACAGTCGCACTTCAATCGGTCAAGGAGCGGATGGAGGGTAACCTCGTCCCGGGGCTCCTTCTCGAGTCCCAGCGCTGCGGCGAGTTCCCGCGCGTTCGGCTTGAACACCGTAGTACCGGGGAAGTCGAAGAAATGTCTGAGCTTCGGGTCGACGACGGACGGGATACCCTTCTCTCTCGCTCGCGCGAGAAGTCGGCGAGACAGGGCGCCGTTCACCACGCCCTTGTCGTAGTCTTCGATGACCAGGGCATCAGCCCAATCGACGGCCTCCAGCGCTCGACTGGCCAGACGCCGGTGATCCTCCTCGGCCATCGGCGCAGGGTCCTCGTGATCGACTCTCAACATCTGCTGATGGCGTGCCAGGATCCGTGTCTTCCGGGTCGTGGGCCGGCCCGCCATCTGCACGAGATCATCGGAGCCGACCCCGGCCTGGTCCAAACGTTCTGCAAGGCGCCCGGCCGACTCGTCCGCACCCACTGCGGCAACGAGCCGACACTCCCCTCCCAGGGCCGCCACTCCTGCGGCGACGTTGGCGGCACCACCGGGTGCCGCGACCTCGCTTTCGACGCGGACTACCGGTACGGGAGCCTCCGGCGATACCCGGTCCACGGAGCCGGTGAGATAGACGTCGAGCATGGCGTCACCCACGACCAGGACCCGGCCGCCGCGAGCCTCAGAGAGGAGGCGCTCGGCCTCTTCTTTCGCCACCAAAGGAGAGTGTGGGAGCACGATATCGTCTTGCGTCCGATCTGGATCCCGGGTAACCTGCCGCGAAGGACTGCCCGCCGCAGGAGAGCGGCGAAGAACATCGGTCCTGCGGTCTGTTTTGACACGTCATCGTCGAGCAGGACGCGCGTCGCGCGAAACTAGTCGCAGGGCGCAGGGGAGTCAAAGCCCGGGAGATCGTCAGCCCGTCATGAGCTTGAGCGAAACAGCCCGCACTCCGCTGCGTTACGTCAACGACACCCTCAAGGGTTGGGCGCTCCACACTCAGGAGTACTTCCGACTGCTCGCTCGGTCGCTCCATGGCAGCGTTTCGAGGCCCTTCTATCGTCGCGACCTGGTGATTCAGATGGATGCCATTGGCGTCGGATCCATCGGGATCGTGCTCCTGACCGGCCTGTTTACCGGAATGGTCCTCGCACTGCAGTCCGCGGTCGAGATGAAGCAGTTCGGAGCCACCATCTACATCGGCCGACTGGTGGGTGCGAGTACGATCCGGGAGCTGGGCCCCGTCCTCACGGCGCTCATGGTTACCGGGCGGGCCGGATCGGGGATGGCCGCTGAGATCGGGGCCATGAAGGTCACGGAGCAGGTCGACGCGCTCTACACCATGAGCGTCGATCCCGTGCGGAAGCTGGTGGTCCCGCGTTTTGTGGCTGCGATCCTGTGCCTCCCACTGCTGACGGTGATCACGGACGTGGTGGCGATCCTGGGAGGTATGTTGATCGCCGTCGTGAAGCTGGATCTCACGATGGATCTGTACATGCGGTCGGTGTACCTGACGTTGGCCGAGACGGGTTACATCTTTCGCTACATCCCGATCGACCTGTTCGCCGGGCTTCTGAAGCCCGTGTTCTTCGGAGCGATCATCGCGATCACCGGATGCTATTTCGGGCTGAAGACCAGCGGCGGGACCGAGGGCGTCGGAAGAGCCGCGACCCGGGCCGTGGTGACCACGTCGATTTTCATTTTGGCGACGGATTACTTCCTGACCCAGGTCCTCATCGCGCTGTTGATCGAATGACCCAGGATTCGCTCGACCTCTGGGACTCCCAGATGCGGAAGGAACTCCGCGAGGAGGTCCGCAAGGCGCTCGCGGATCTGGGCGACGAGTCGAGCCTGCCACCGGTAGCGGGTCCGGTGGTGGAGCTGGAGGACCTGTGTCTCAAGTTTGGAGATCATACCGTCCTGCAGGGGGTAAGCCTCGATCTCCAGCGTGGCGAGACGCTGTCGGTTCTGGGCGGTTCGGGGGCCGGCAAGTCGACGATCCTCCGCTTGATCCTGGGGCTTTCCCTTCCCGACTCAGGCCAGGTTCGGGTCGAAGGACACGACATTGCGCACGCGCCGCTGACGCAGGTTCTCGCCCTGCGACGCAACATGGGCATGGTCTTCCAGGAAGCGGCGCTGTTCGACTCCCTGAGCGTGTACGACAACGTGGGCTTCTACCTGCACGAGCACACCGGTCTCCCCGAGGAGGAAATCCGCCGCCGCGTGCGCGAGTCTCTGGAGCTGGTCGATCTTGAGCCCAACCAGGTGATGGACCTCCTTCCGGCAGAGCTCAGCGGCGGCATGAAGAAGCGAGTGGGGATTGCACGCGCGGTCGTGCATCGCCCCCGGATCCTCCTGTACGATGAGCCGACCAGCGGGCTGGACCCCATCACCACGCGCACGATCAACGACCTCATCTCGAAGCTGCAGACGGAACTCGATGTGAGCTCGATCGTCGTCACACACGACATTCGGTCGGCCTTCCGCATCAGTAATCGTGTCGCTCTATTGTTCGAGGGGGTCCTGGTGTTCGTGGGCGGTCCCGAGGAAATGGTGGCGTCAGAAGACGAGTACGTGCGTGAGTTCCTTCGATAGGTGGCGCGGGCCCGTGAGGCCGGCGCCTGACCGGGAGTAGCCGTGAGAAGAGGTGCGGTAGTGACGTGGGAGCAGGTCCGGGTCGGCCTGCTGATTCTCGTGGCCCTCAGCCTGCTATCGGTGGGCGTCTTTCTCGTGGGCGACACCGGCAACGTCTTCGGTGAGAGGTATCGCCTGGTGACGCTCGTCCGTTCCGCCTCTGGACTGGTACCGGGGGCGGCCGTTCAACTGGCCGGCCAGACGGTCGGGCAGGTAGACGACATTCGGTTCATCTCCCCCGACGAACGACCGGAGAGTCGAGAGGCCGTGGCCATCTGGCTGGCGATCAATGTCAATGTCCAGGATCAGATCCGCACTGACTCGAGGGCGCAGGTCCGGACGCAGGGCCTTCTCGGAGATCGACTCATCGACATCCGGCCGGGCAGTTCGGCCGCCCGAATCCTGCAGCCGGGCGACACCGTCGCCTCGGCGGCTTCGCTCGACTATGACGCGCTCCTCGCCGAGGGCGCAGAGGCCGTCGGTGACCTGACCGACGTCGCCAGGAACCTCTCGAGCCTGACGGGCGGACTGCTCGAGGGCCGCGGCACACTGGGGCAACTGGTCGTGGACGAGCAACTCTACAATCGCCTCGTGGGCCTGGCAGAGAGTCTCGATACGCTGGTTGCATCCGCAGCTTCCCCCGATGGGGCGTTGATGCGCATGCTCACCGACGACACCCTCTACGCTGCGGTGCGTTCGGCGGTCACGTCTTTCGATACGTTGACCCGGTCCGTCGTCGAGGGGGAGGGTACGTTGGGCCAGCTGGTTCGGTCGGACAGCCTGTACCGAGAACTTACGGGAACGGTTTCGCGCGCCGACTCCCTGCTCGCCGGCCTGCTCGCCGGCGAGGGGTCCGCCGGACGCATGTTCAATGACGAAGAGCTCTACGAGGAACTGCTGCGAACACTCGTCGAGCTGAATGGCATGTTGGAGGATGTTCGTCGGGATCCGTCCCGATACGTGCCCGAGATATCGGTGTTCTGACGCTGAGCGGCCCCGGTCAGGCGGCTCCCTTGCCCAGATCGTGTAGCGTCTCGAAGGTCAGGACTCTATACCGAATCCGGCCGTTCGGTAGAGGGATATCGACCTCGTCGCCGTCGCCTTTCCCGAGCAGGGCCTTCCCGATTGGAGAGGCCATGGAGATTTCGGCCTTCTCGAAATCGAGATAGTCGCCGAACGCCAGGGTATATCTCTCGACGGAATCGTCATCGAGATCCAGCACCTCGACACGGGAGCCGAATCCGATCCGGTCTTCGGGAACCGCCTCCAGGTCGATGTCACTAATCTCGCCAAGCCGGCGAGCGATATGGTCCAACCTCGCCCGAACGAACTGCTGTCGCTCGAGCGCAGCGGTATACTCGGAGTTCTCGCTCAGGTCACCCTGAGCAACGGCTTTCTCAATCTCGTTGGGGAGTACCACGTTGAGCTCGTGAAGCAGAGCCTCGGCCTCCCCGTTCAGTCGGTCCAGAAGTTCGTCCAACACGTCATTTGCTCCTTTGCGTCCGAAGGCGGATCGACCCTGGCGCGATCCGCCGCGAGCCCCTGGACGGAGCGGGCCCAAAAAAGAAAAACTCCGCGACCCGGCCTCAAGCCGGAGCGCGGATAGGTGATGGAGGTGCCGGGAATCGCACCCGGGTCCGCGAACCCTTCCCCCTTGGTCTCTACGTGCGTATTCAAGGATCAGGTCTCACCGGCGACGAGGCTCCTTGACGGCCTGTCGTCAGCCAGCCACTGGTGGCTCTCGCCGTCTCGTCTACGCAGCCCGTGGCCTGCTGCGGAAACCAGCCCGAATTATCGGCGCTCCCTGACCCGCCTCGGGCGGGCTGATCAGGGAACGGGCTACGTTAGTTACGCAGCCAAAGCCAAGTTGTCGTTGGCAGTTGTGTTTTTTCCCGGTGTTTCACGAGGTTCCGGGAAACCTCGGCACGCTACCTCAGGATCCGAAAACGCGTCGAATCTAATTCACCCCCTC
>JAMJQV010000063.1 GCA_023554435.1 Gemmatimonadota bacterium
GATGCGGAATTTGCTTCACCCGGCCACGGTGCTCGTGGCCCTTATCATCGCCGTTGGCTGTAGCGACGATGGTCCCACTGAACCGGGCGCTTCGCCCGGCCCTACCGGAGAAGTCGCCACCTTCGTCACACAGTTGAACGCCCACCGGGAGACAGTGGGATGTGAAGCGCTGTCATGGCATTCCGCGACGGCTGACGTAGGGCACACGCATAGTCAGGACATGCAGGACAGGGGATTCTTTTCACACACGAATCCAGACGGCGATAGCCCTTGGGATCGCCTCGCGGAGGGCGGTGTGACGTGGAACGGACCGGCAGGTGAGAACATCGCGATGACGGGCGGTGGAGCCGAATCAGCGCTCTCGCTGTGGCTGAACAGCCCCGGGCACCGGGCGAACATCGAGAACTGCGCCTTTTCCCACCACGGCGTGGGGCTCTACGGAGCCTACTGGACGCACGTGTTCATCACGAATCCAGACTGAATCCTGTGGCTATTCCAGACTGAGGCGGGATGAGAACCACTGACTCCCGTCGAGCCGATGCCATAGAGCGGTGAGGTTGGTCTCGCCGACGAAGAACCAGATTTCTCCCAGTGGAGCACACTCCGAGGCCTCAGGCACCTGCTCTGTCCGAACCCAGTCTCCGATCTGCTCTTGAAGCTGGAGCCCGTAGCTGCATGCGCCTGCCTCGTGCCAGTAGACGACGGTTCCCATCCGCTGCCCTACCTCGACGTCTTCAAACAAGCGAATGGATACACGCGGGAGATCGGGCGGGGCGAAACCGTCGACACCGCCCGACCAGTGCTCGAGATCGGCCCCCGGATTCGCGGAGCCGGCTGCCCCCCGCCTGCTGGCCCCGGGATCCGGGTTCTTGGGCTTCCACGCCCCCCTGATCAGCTCCAGCTCACCTCCCCCGTCATCCCCGGGACCTGACGAAGGAGCTTCGTTGGAGACCTGCGCCTCACGCTCCGCGGGCTGATTGGCGCGGACGAAGGTGGCGAAGTCGACGATGTGGGTGGGAGGCGACGTCTCACTGCGTTCAGCTCGTGTACGGGGCGACGCGGCTGACTCCGGCGCGGCGTTGGCCACCGCATCAGAGCCGCGGTTGGAATCCGCTACGTCCGCTTGCGTCTCGGATGTCGAGGTCGATGGGTCCTCCGAGTCGATCGCGTCGGGCAGCGTGGTCGCGAGGAGAATGACGCCGGCGATGAGGGCAAACGTGGCGATCACTCCCCACAGGAACTTCTCGACCGCCGATCCTCCCGCCTCGGTCTCCCGCTTCTTCGCCGGCCGCGGCCTGTAACTCGGCGGCTCTGGCTGTGGCACTGGCTCCTGCTCGTTCGGCTCGTCGGCGGCGCCCTCCGGTTGCGGGCTCTCGGCCAGGGAATCGATCGCGCTCCGGTGCGCCAGAAGCCACTGGTACGCCTCGTTCACCGTCTTGAACTGCTTCTCGGCTCTCGACCGGGCCCTCGGATCCGAGCCGAAGCGATCCGGATGCCAGACTTTCGCCAGGAAGCGGTATCGGTCCTTGACCTGCTGCCACGACACTCCCGGCTCCAGATCGAGAACCGCCAGCGTGCTTCGTATCTCGTCGAGCGGGTCTGACATGCCAGCCCCTGGTCACTGAACGTGGAGTTAGTTCACGGATCCGGTCGGGAACAACAAAAGATACTCCCGGACCGGAACCGATGACAGCAAATGAGCCGAACCGCTGGGACAGATTCGGATGCAACGACTAGAAGCCGGGCCAGCCTTCCCGCATTCCGATCAGCTCCACGACCGCGTCGGAAAGCAAGTGGCCGTTGTCGCTGTTCGTGAGGATGACCACCCCGTATCCACCGGTTCGGCTGGCCACCATCCTTCCACGGAATCCGTCGTTTGCCCCGCTGTGGCCGAAATAGAGATGACCGTGGATGAGCCACAGGTCGAAGCCGAGGGAATAGTCACGCTTCACTTCGGTCACCAGCAGAGTGGCGTTCTCCTCGTTCAACACCAGATTCGATTCACCGCGAAGCGACCGCTGAATCTCTGTGAGGAAGCGAGCCACGTCGGAAGGGGTCGTCCACAGCGCGGCCGGAGCAATCTCGGGGTAAATATGGTGTCCGCCCGGCACGGCTGTCCCGTCCGCGTAGTAACCGGCGGCGGCCAGGCCGAGGAGGTCCGGCGGGAGTGGTTGCTCATAGGTGCTGTTGTCCATACCAACGGGCTGCAGCACGCGTTGGCGCATGAATTCCGGGAACCCGATGCCCGTAACGTCCTCGACCGCCTGCTGGGCGACCAGGTAGCCGCCGCCGGAGTAGCGGAAGCGGCTCCCGGGGACCAGGTCCACCACCACGGGGGGCGAGTTCGCCGGTGGCTCACCGTTCAGGATCTGGATCAGTGACGGTGAGGATTCCGTGTAGCGGTAGCCCCTGAATCCGCCAACCGTGGTGCCCGCGGTATGGCTCAGCAGTCGTCTCGGCGTGACTTGCTCGGATTCTTGGAAAGCGTTGTGCGGAAGCTGCCATGACGTCAAGTAGTCATTGATCGGGGCATCGAGCGACATGGCACCTTCCTGCGCCAGGCTCACGATGGCTGCGGAAGACACTCCCTTGGTGAGCGAAGCGGCCTGGAAAAGCGTGCCCTCCGTCACCGGCTCCATGGTGGACTCGCTCGCGACCCCATGCACCTCCACGTAGTCCAGGGCAAAGTCGTTGAACACGGCGACGCTCACGCCGGGTACGTCGTACAGGTCCATCCAGGCGGCGATGTCTGTGGGGTCTTCGGGACTGAGCGCGGAGCTGCAGCCGGCCATGAGCAGGCTCGCTGCTACGCTGATCAGGGAGAGCCCGGCCGGGATCATCCCCTGCCGCTCTCGTCGAAGGAAATCCTGATCAGGAACGTGCTGGATACCCATTGAGACCATAGTGCCCGATGGCACGGCGGGCGGGCAAGTATCGGGTGGTCTCGAGACAGATGGCGGGCTATATCCTACCAACGACCGCCAGCAACGGGTCGAGCCGTTACACAAGCCATCCGGGAGGGACTATCTCGCAGTCCGCACTGACGGAACTGCTTCGACTGCCGACGGAAGACCTACTCACGCGGGGAGCCGACAGCCGGACCATCACGAGCGACGGAGCCCTGAATCGCTATGGATGCCGTCCCGTCCCCCGGAAGGCAGTTCCGTTCGGATCGTGTACGGCGTCATCACCCTCGCCAGAGGTATTCGACGCTGCCGTAGATCTGCACCTCAGACTCCAGCGAGCGGCTCGCCAGGATACCGTCGACGAGGTGATTGAGGAAGCACTTGCGCACGTGATCCGGCGCCTGCGCCATCACCTTCGTCTCGACAGAGTTCCCGGTATCGAGATAGCGCTGACGCCTTCGGGCACGGACGCCGAGTACCTGGCGACGCTGCTCTCTCTGGGTGACCGGCGTCGGGACCTCACCAACATCGTGGTTGGACCCCGCGAGGTCGGCTCGGGCAGTGAGCTTGCCGCGGCCGGCAGGCACTTCGACGAGTGCACACCCAACGGCCGCCCGTGCGTACGGGGAGCCCCAGTGAACGAGGAGGTCGCGCGACGAGTCAACGTCCGCACGGTCCAACTCCGCGGCGAGAGTGGGAGGGTCAGAGAACCCGAGGAACTCGACGGTATCATCGACGGTCTCACTGAGGAGGCAATTGCAGACGGAAGGCGCGTTCTTCTGCACGTAGTCGCCCACAGCAAGACGGGCGTCCACGCTCCCAGGCTCCAGTTGGCTCGCAGACTCGAGCGACAGCACCCCGGTCAGGTAGACGTCGTCATCGACGCAGCCCAGGGACGGATCAGTAGGCGTGGTCTCCAGGAGGCTCTGCGGGCAGGGTGGCTAGTGCTCTTCACAGGTTCGAAGTTCTACGGTGGACCCCCGTTTTCCAGCGCGTTGCTGATGCCGCGTGTCTGGAATCCGGAGTACCGGCGAATGCAACCAATTCCCCACGAGTTCGGAGACTACTTCAGTCGCATGGAGTTCCCGCAATCGTGGGCCGGTCACGTGGAACGCCTCGCGCCGCGGTTCAATCTGGGACTACTTCTGCGTTGGACGTCGGCCGTACAGGCTCTTCAGGCATACTACTCGGTGCCGGGCGAAGCACGTCTGGCTGTGCTCCGGCGATTCGAAGAGTACGTGCCCCACGCTCTGATGGAATCAGCACATCTCGAGCTTGATTCCGTGAAACCCGTGCTATTCCCCCCCGGCGCCGAGCGGCTACTCGAATCGAAGACCACGGTCTTTCCGTTTCGCGTCCGAGTCGGAAACGCCGCGCAGGGGAGCTTTCTTCAGAAAGACCCGCTGCGGCAGGTGGCACGCTGGCTGAATCGTGATCTCTCGTCGAGCGCGCCTGAGGCGGACGCAGCCACAAGACAGGGTCTGCAGCTTAGTTATCACATCGGCCAGCCCGTATTCGATGGCGATCTTGAACACGCCGCGGTCCTGAGGCTCGCGCTTGGAGCCGCCCTGGTGACGAGCGTCGGCGCCGACAGACACGGGGGGAGTACTCTTGCGGATCGATTGGCGTGGCTCGAGCGACAAGTCGACGGTGCCGTCGCCAAGTTGGAGTGGATCGCCGCCAACTACGACCACCTTGCGCAACGACTCGGCTGACGAATCGGCGCCACGGACACACCTAGACCAGAGCAACCAACTCCGCGTTCTTCAGGTCGCCCAGTGTCCTCTTCGGCGGGAGGTCCACGATCTTCACGCCATGCGTCAGATTGTGCAGCGAGACGCGCCCGACCGGTACCTCCGAACGCGTGGGACTGTCTTCCACCGGGTGCGCAATCCACACCTCACCGCTGCCATCTTCGAACCTGCGCTTGCGAGGAGCCAGTGAAAGCTGCTCGATCACGGCCTCGGAAAGGTCGTCCAACTCCATTTCCAGCTCGAGGGACATTCGGTTCACGGCATTGGAGGGGTCCTGAAAGCCGAGTCGCTTGCCCGTCACGTCTGACTTGGGCCACGAACGAAGCTCCCTCAGCTTCCAATCCCAGGTCCCCGACCTGGTCTTGATGGTGCCCTCCTTCTCTTCCAGTCCCATCTCGGTACCGCCTGACGTATTTGAGGTGTTGTCCTCCTAAGATAACCAAATACCCGCGAGACGAGGATTGTGTCCCGCGAACGCTGACCGCCAGGACGAACGACGGCCCGGCGACGGTCGCCCCTACCCTGCCGCCTGCAGCTCCTCCAGCAGTTCTCTCGCCTCCGCCGCCGGCCTGAATTCGGCGTCGGCCTCGGCCCACACGGCCAGCGCCACCTCCAGCGCGGCCACCGCATCCTGGGTGCGCCCCTGGCCGGCGTAGAGCCGCGCCGCGACGACCCGGATCTTGGGACTGGCCGGCAGGCGCTCGACGAGCAGCGCCACATCGGCTTCCGCCTCCTCGTACCGCTCGAGCTCGGTCAGGCACGCGGCCGACCAGGCCAGGTACGTGAGGTTGCCCTGCGAGAGC
>JAMJQV010000064.1 GCA_023554435.1 Gemmatimonadota bacterium
CATCGCCGTCCTGTGCCTAGGCATCCACCTCGCGCCCTTAACGCTTGATCCCTTCTAATTCCTACATAGAAACAATCGCCTCACTACGCCCTCTCGGCACTCCACTACTTCCTCTTACCCCAATTTGTCAAAAAGCAGCCCGCCCCTTTCGAGGCGGGCCGGATAACTTAGCGTGTGGTCCCGCTATTCGTCAACGCCTGTTCGGGCGTCAGAACACGATTCCGAAGCCCAGCGCGTTGCTCGAACCGAGCGTCAGCCCGAAGCGGAGCAACCATTGCTGCGAGAACCTCATTTCGAGGCCTATATCCGTGTCGAAATGCACCTTCGTATCGGGCCCGCTGATCCCGATATCCAGGGCTATCCGGGGGGAAAGGTACGGAACCAGGGCCCACTTGCCATCCTCCGACAAGAACTGACGCGCCACCGACACGCCGGCAGGGACTCGCAGGATCCCGCACCCTCCATCGCATCCGCCCGTTACGTAGCCGAAGCCGAACCCGGTAACCCACGCCACGTCGAGCGGGAACGAGTCGGACACCTCGACGAACTGCTTGTAGACATCGAGGCCGCCGTTGAACGCCACGTCACCATCGCCTGCCGCGTTGACGGAGCCTCTGACCCCGAGATTCACGTCGCCGGCCTTGCGGTAGGTGACCATGCCGCCGAAGTCGTTGATGTCGTTCACCACGACCAGGTAGGCCCCGAAGCCGGTCTCATCGTAGGGCGTGATGAACTGCGGACGATCGTAGACCTGCGCGGTCCCGGTACCGACCTGGGACAGCAGAGCCACGATGGCAACGACCGCGGTGCGGATACCATGAACAGAACATCGAGTCATCAGAAACCTCCCGGACTGCTTCGTTTCGATTTGGCCGAGTGCGTGACCGCAGGCCCTCAGCCTGCGTCCCCCGCGCCCGATCCGTGCGACGAGGGCTCACCCACCTCCTCGGCGAGCACCGAGACCTCGTTGTCCACAACCTGCAGAAACCCGCCGGATACCGATATGCGATGCACGTCCGACCCGTTCTTCACGGTCACTTCGCCCGTTCCAAGCAGGGTCATCATGGGGGCATGCCCGTACAGGATGCCCATCAGCCCGTCGTAGGCCGGAACGACGATGCTGTCGCCGGTTCCCTCGAAGCCCACCCGCGTGGGCGAGATCACGGCCACCTTCAGCTTTCGCGACGTGTCGTCCATCTACCCCTCGAGCTCTCTCGCCTTCGCCTCGGCCTCTTCGATATCGCCGACCATGTAGAACGCCTGCTCGGGCAGGTGGTCGTAGTCGCCGCTCACGACCGCCTCGAAGGACTCGATGGTCTTCTCCAGCGGTACGTACTTCCCGGGGAAGCCCGTGAACTGCTCGGCGACGAAGAACGGCTGCGAGAGGAATCTCTGGATTCGCCGCGCCCGGCCCACGATCACCTTGTCCTCTTCGCTCAACTCGTCCATGCCGAGAATGGCGATGATGTCCTGCAGGTCCTTGTAGCGCTGCAAAATCTCCTGCACGCGGGTGGCCGCGTTGTAGTGACGGTCACCCAGGAACTGCGCATCCAGAATCCGGCTGCTCGACTCGAGCGGGTCCACGGCAGGATAGATGCCCAGCTCGGCGATCTGCCGCGACAGCACGGTCGTCGAATCGAGGTGCGTGAACGCCGCGGCCGGCGCGGGGTCGGTGAGGTCATCGGCCGGGACGTAGATCGCCTGCACCGAGGTGATCGACCCCGAGCGAGTGGACGTGATCCGCTCCTGCAGCTCTCCCATCTCGCTGGCCAGGGTGGGCTGGTACCCCACGGCGCTGGGCATCCGTCCGAGAAGGGCGGACACCTCGGATCCGGCCTGGCTGAACCGGAAGATGTTGTCGATGAACAGCAGGACGTCCTGATTCTCGACGTCACGGAAGTACTCGGCGACGGTGAGCCCGGACAGGCCGACACGAAGTCGCGCACCCGGGGGCTCGTTCATCTGGCCGTAGATGAGCGCCGTGGAAGCGAGCACCCCGGACTCCTTCATCTCGAGCCACAGGTCGTTGCCCTCGCGGGTGCGCTCGCCCACCCCGCAGAACACGGACTTGCCACCGTGCTCCTGCGCGATGTTGTTGATGAGCTCCATGATGATGACGGTCTTGCCGACCCCGGCCCCACCGAACAGGCCCGTCTTGCCACCCTTCACATACGGGCAGATCAGATCGATGACCTTGATTCCGGTCTCGAAGATCTCGGTCTTCGGCTCGAGGTCGACGAACTTCGGCGCCTCCCGGTGGATCGGCCAGTGCTCCGCCGCTTCGACCGGGCCGGCTTCGTCCACCGGCTCGCCGAGCACGTTCAGGATCCGGCCCAGGGCGGCCTCGCCCACCGGCACGGTGATCGCCTGGCCGGTGTCCCGCACCTCCATGCCACGCCGGACGCCGTCCGTGGAGTCCATGGCTACGGCCCGTACCTGGTTGCGGCCCATGTGCTGCGCCACTTCGCATACGAGCCGGTGCGCTTCGCCCTCGTCTCCGGTCCACTCGAGCTCCACCGCATTGTAGAGCTCCGGGAGGTTCTCGGGAGGGAACTGTACATCCAGAACCGGACCGATGACCTGCACAACCTTACCGATCGACTGCGTCGCCTCTGCCATTGCTATCCCTTCAGCGCCTCGGCCCCGCCGATGATCTCAGCCAGCTGACTGGTGATCTCCTGCTGCCGGGCACGGTTGAACTGCCTGCGGAGAGTCGTAAGAAAATCATCCGCGTTGTCTGTCGCACTCTTCATCGCCGTCCGCCTCGCCCCCTGCTCAGCCGCCGCGTTCTCCACCAGTGCCCGGTAGGTCGAGCTCACGAGGTGGAGGGGCAGCAGGCGGGCAAGAATCACGTCCGCCGACGGGTCCAGGATGTAGTAGGGCTCCCGGCTCGGCCGCTCCTGCGGCACGTACACCGGAAGCAGCCGTCTCGTGATAGGCGGCGTGCTCATCACGCTCTTGAATTCCGCGTGCACCACGTAGACCGCATCCAGCTCTTCACGGACGAAGCGCTCCGCCAGCGGATCGATCAGCGAGCGGGCATCATCCGGTGACGGACTGTCGCTGATGTCCGTGCGAGTCACGGCCATGTCCACGTTGCGGAAGCGGAAGTAGCTGATCCCCTTCTTGCCGATGACGTGAAACTCGGTCTCGACGTCCGAGGCCTGCAGCTCGGCGAGGAGCGCCCGGGCCTTGCGAATCAGGTTGACGTTGAACGCCCCGCACAATCCGCGGTTGCTCGTGACCAGGATGATGGCGGCCCGCCTGATGCGATCCGGTTGCCGAAGCATCGGCTCGAGTTCGGCCAGTTCCGGCGTGACGAGGTTCTCCACTACCGTGGTCAGCCTGTCTGCGAACGGCCGCGCCTCTCGCACCTGCAGCTGGGCACGGCGCAGCTTCGACGTCGCCACCATTTCCATGGTGCGCGTGATCTTGCGCGTGCTCTGGACGGAGTTCATCCGCCGCCCGATATCTCTGGCCTTCGCCATCTATCCGTTCGTCCGGTGCATTGGGTCCCGGTCGCCTCAGCCCGCGGCCTGGGCGGGAGTCTCTTCCGCCGCCGACGTGCGGAACAGCTTCTTGTGAGCCTCGATCGCGTCGCGGAGCTTGGTATCAATCTCGTCGCTGATCACGTTCTCGGAGCGGATCGCCTCACCCACGCCCGGGTGACCGGAGCGCATGTACTCCAGGAAACTGCTCTCCCACGCCCTGATCTCCGACGCATCGAGGTCGTCCAGGTAGCCCTGCGTGACGGCGAAGATCGCCATCACCTGGTCTTCCACCGACAGCGGCGCGTACTGGCCCTGCTTCAGCACCTCGACCGTCCGTTCTCCCCGTGCCAGCTGACGCTGCGTGGCCGGATCCAGGTCGGAGCCGAACTGGGCGAACGCCTCGAGCTCGCGGTACTGGGCCAGGTCGAGCCGCAGGCTGCCCGCGACCTTCTTCATGGCCTTGATCTGCGCCGAGCCGCCCACGCGCGACACCGAGATACCTGCATTCACGGCCGGGCGTACCCCCGAGTAGAACAGGTCGCTCTCCAGGAAGATCTGCCCGTCCGTAATCGAGATCACGTTGGTGGGGATGTACGCCGATACGTCCCCGGCCTGCGTCTGAATGATGGGCAGCGCGGTCAATGACCCGCCCGGCTTCTCGAGATCCGGGTGCGCCGCGATGACCTTCTCGTCTTCACTGACCTTTGCGGCCCGCTCGAGAAGGCGGCTATGCAGATAGAACACGTCTCCGGGAAACGCCTCTCGCCCCGGCGGCCGGCGGAGAATCAGCGAGATCTCCCGGTAGGCATCGGCCTGCTTGGAGAGATCGTCGTAAATCACCAGCGTGTGGCGACCTTCCTTGTACATGAAGTACTCGGCCAGGGCGCAGCCACCGTACGGCGCGATGTACTGGAGCGTCGCCGGGTCGGAGGCGTTGGCGGCGACCACGATCGTGTAGTCCATGGCGCCCTCTTCTTCGAGGCGCGCCACCACGGAGGCGACGGTCGAGGCTTTCTGTCCGATCGCGATGTACACGCACACCACGTCGCCGCCGCGCTGGTTGATGATCGTGTCGATCGCGATGGCCGTCTTGCCGGTGCGCCGGTCACCGATGATCAGCTCGCGCTGACCGCGGCCGATCGGGATCATCGAATCGATGGCCTTGATGCCTGTCTGCAGCGGCTCCTTCACGGGCTGCCGGTATACGATACCCGGCGCCTTCCGGTCTACCTTCATGGTCCCGACGGACTTGATCGCACCCTTGCCGTCGCGGGGCTCGCCGAGCGGGCTCACGACACGGCCCAGGAAGTCCGGACCCACCGGCACCTCGAGCACGCGGCCCGTGCGCCTGACGGAGTCGCCCTCCTTGAGCTGCAGGTAGTCGCCCATCACGACGGCGCCGATGTTGTCCTCTTCGAGGTTCAACGCCAGCGCGGTGATCAGCTCACCGGTCTCGGACGACTCGATCTCGAGCATCTCGTTCGCGACGGCCGAGGAGAGACCCCAGATCCGGGCTACTCCGTCCTTCACCTCGAGTACCTCGCCGACTTCCTCGAGCTTCAGATCTTCCGTGTAGTGGTCGATCTGCTCCAGCAGCGCCTTTTTCATCTCGCCGGCGCGGAGCGTTGCGTCTGACGTGGGCATATCAGTCCCGTCCTTGGGTCTATCTGATCAGCGGGTCGGCGTGGCCGACCCAACGTCTTCGATGAGCGCCCGACGCATCAGCTGCAGCTGTCGCCGCACTGATCCGTCCATGACGCGGTCCTTCACTCTCACGACCATTCCGCCCACCAGGCGCGGATCGCGCCGGAAGTCGGCTGTCAC